>JAITSW010000075.1 GCA_031287505.1 Propionibacteriaceae bacterium | reverse complement strand
GCGGTGGTGCTGGCTGGCGGGGTTGTCGTCTGGGTGAATGGCGGGTTCGCAGAGCATCAGGTGCGCTGGGTCACCCTCCAAGTTGGGGAAAGCGTTGATCTTGGGCCGCTGACTTTCACCCCGATTCAAGCGGTTGCTAGAGCTTCTGAGGGTTTGGCAAATCCAGGCGAAGTCCTCATCAACATTCAGGGTGAGTGCCGTAACAACACCGCCGCCGAATTGAAAACTTTCAACTTCGAAGAATCCAGCTTCTTTGTCACCGACCCCCGACGCAACGAGGTGGACAATACGCGCCTTGGCGCCGATCAGGTCAGGCTTGAAGTTGGTTCCTGGGGAAAATGGGGTGATACCGAGGCCTTCAACCCCACCGACCTCCCGTTGAAGTGTCAGGTGAAGGGAGTGTTCGACCAGGGCTACCCAAATACAGCTGAAGTACGCCTCGTCGCGGCGGCAGTAGAGCCAAATGAGACGCGCTGGTCCACAGTGAATGCCACTACCTACGGCACCCGCAGCGACATGGATCCATATGAGTATGTCTTGCCGCTTACCTGGGAAGTCAACCGGTGAAGTTCACTTCACCGGCAGCACATGCGTCGGTTCGAAGCCCACAACTGCCCGGGGAGCTAATCCGACCACTTCGGAATGCAGCTTTATTGGAATCTGGAACGCCAGCAACGCAGTTGCCTCCATATGTGTACCGCCGGCCGCCTTTTCGGCAAGTCCTTTGCAAACAGAAACTAAAGAGTCCATGGCGTAATCGCTATCGGCGCTCCACTCCCGGCGCTCGGTGCCGATTAGCCGCAACACGCAATCGTGTCTTTCTGGGATTACACCGGGTGCTTTCACAGTTACCCGGGCAACTAAAAAGTCGGCTCCGGGATAGGGAAGGGTGGAATCGCCATTGTCATGCGGGATCTCATCCCAAGTTTCAAGGCGATCAAGCCTGAACTGGAAGCCGGCGCTATTGGCCAACCAAGCACCCGATTCCAAGATTTGGAAATGCTCGGTGTTGCGCAAATACAGAGTCCCGCTAATCAGAGAGAGAATCAGGATGCTTGAGCTGATTGCGATGCCAGCCAGGAACCATTGCCTGCCTCGGCGGAGGTTAATCATCGATTCACCTCCGTTCGGTCTTGCAAAGGCTGGTACAACTTGATCCCCAATTCGGCGATTGTCGCGGGTGTCAGCCCGAGATCGTATTTCACCACCCGGTAATAGCCGGAAAGCACGCCAGTTATTTTGACCTGTAAGCGGGCACCTTCTAGGAACCTACCGGGCATCAGGAAAACCACCACTCCTTTGGTGGTGAATCCAACCGGAGGCGGTAATACAGTGTCTTTCGTGCCGAATGATTTGCCTTGACTCAGCACTTCGAGCTTGATTGTGCCGCTGGTGATTATTTGGGTTGCAGCTCGTTCCACCTCGATAACGAGGAAGGTTTCTTCGGTGCTGCGATTAGAGCTATTTGCACTGCAAGGCTCCGTTGACGATGACGGACAAATCTGCTGGGTAATGGCCACCGGCTTTACCTTTACGGTAAGCCCCGGTTGTAGTTGAACTTGCTCTGCGATACCCGCACTTGAGTGAATCTCTCGCGGCACCGGAACCACTGCCACCAATAACGCGCTAACGAGAACGCTCAGCAGCGCAACTACCAACACCGGTAGTTTTGTTCTCATGTGTGAACCTCCGCAGCTGCCGACGGGTCGGCGAGGAGTTGATTCCCGTCCAAGTCGTCCGTCGCCGGAGTTGGGTTTGAAACACTTGGCAAAGAAAATTTCACTTGATTACCGCTGGTGATTCCGGTCATTGCCGAGAAGGCGATGGTATAGCCAACAGCTAACAAGGCCAGGCGCAGTGTTATGAAAAGCACATCCAGAGCGAGTTGTTTCACCTGGTCAAATACGTATTGCTCCGGTAGCAGATGAGGACCGTAAAGCGAAAACAGGGCGTAGTCAGCCCAATTTGCTAAGCATTCAAGCAGATTGAAGGCGGCAACGAAGGCACCTAGGAAACCAACCCCGGCTTTCCAAGTTAGCCGCAACACTTGGAAGATCGGCAGATATTTTTCGTCTAAATCGCCGAAGACCGCATCTTGGATTTGGACTGCTGCTTCTCGTTTCCTTTCAGAACCGGCTAACTTGGAGGCCAGCTTCGCCAAGTGTTTATGTCTAGGAGCAGTAGTTTTCGAGTCTACCGAGCGCAACAATTCGCCGAAGGATTCGATCTGAGTTCCAATCACCAACGCGGCGAGGGCAAACCAAAGCATCGGCTGGAGAAAACTGGTTATGACGACCGGCCAGCCTATCTCCCAAAACCAATGCCAAACGCCCAGTAACAAGTCGGGAACGTTCAATCCGAATTGCCTCAAAGGCGAAGACATCCAGGAGATGAGGCGGCGCGCCCAATCAGCTACTTCTCGATCCCGGGCCCAATTCATCACTCGGGCAAGCAAATGACTTCCCGCAATGAAGAAAGCCAGCAAATAGAACGCCTCTACAGCAGCGGCGAAAAAACCCGGCCAGAGCTTTCCGGTGCGCCGTCCAATCAGGTCCACGACACGTCGCAACAAAAATGCTCCCAGAATCACCGCGAGAACAACTAAGGAGTCCTCCAAAGTCTGCGGCACCAGCGCCTGGACGACTAGGTCAGACCAGTCACTGGAGAACATCGTTGCGTCCATCATGACGTTACTGGCAGTTTGCCCGATGTAGCCGAAGACTGAATAAATACCTAAGAAAGCCAGCAAGGTAACCGACAGCGTCCGTCCGATTGAATCCTTGGCCTTTGGGTCTTCCGGGTTGTTGGGAAGAAAACCGTTTGCCTCTAAGTAGCTTGCGATACCACGCAGGATGACGACGAGCCCAATAAGTAAAGCTAAGAAACTCAGCGAGAGCAGCCCTACCGCCACCCACTGATTCCAGGTGGCACCCTGTATAGTCTCCCAAACGTAAGTGCCCCCCTTTTCAACAAAAACCATTTCCCTTGACGGCTGCCAGGCAGCAATCCAAGCTGCCCCCAATTGCAGCAACCGCGAAGCAAGATAAGTGATTGAAAAAGCAGACAATAACATCGGGGCAAGTCGCCACCACAAACACGCAGTACCTGAGCAGATAGCGCGAAAAGAGTCCCGCCATTGTCTAAATACCGTCATAATCCCATTTTCGCCTGACGCTTTAGTCAATTGTGTTGCAGACACACACTAAGCGCAAACCCCCGCTGCCACGGGAAAATTCGGCCGATTTGGTTGACTATTCGCCGCTGTATGTCCTTGACACTTCCCTTGGGTAGATACAATCCTTTCAGGCTAGACAGCTTGGGAACAAAAGAAGGTGACAGCATCCTGTAGACAAGGCACAATTGCGCCGTGGCAACCTACAGGCAACGGGCCCACCGTTTGATGAAGTCTAAATTCGCCGTCGTCGGGTCAGTCGCCGAAAACGGCCATCCGAACGTCAAGGCCATGCTCGTGTCAGCCCACGACGGGGAGGACACCTTCTACTTCGACTCCAACAACTCTTCAGCGCGAGTCTCCCAATGGCTGGCCAACCCTGCCGCATGCCTGTACTTCTTCCGAGGATTCCCGATATACGAAGGAGTCATGTTGGAGGGCGAGATGGAAATCCTCAACGACGACGCATCCAAACAGGCTCGTTGGAAGCCCAGTATGAAACGCGTGTACCCCGCCGGAATCACTGACCCTGACTACTGCGTCCTCCGGTTTACAGCGAAGACAGCCCGCTTCTACCGCTGGCTCAAAACTCAGACGTTCACTCTGTAATTCGCTGCCGCCGAGCGAGATCCCGGCGTTGAGAGACATAGGCCAATGGATACGCCTATTCAACTCTAGGCACATATGCCAAGAGCGGATTTGAATGGCTGGCCCATCGCAACCAAAGAGGGTGCAGTTGTCAGACACAATAGGCGAGTCTTGTGGATTTCTTTGCGGCGAGACGCTCTAATCTCACCTGAAGGCAATCCACACCACGTGTCCAAGGGCACTCCAAGTGCTAGGCATGGCGTCGGCAACAGCCCGGACCCATTGTTACATTCTGGTTATAACCGGTAGCCGCTCCCGAGATGTGGGCATCCTCTATGAGGATTCCTCCTAAGCTAACACCAGTCCAGATTGAAACTAGTCTGAAATCCCACACCTTGGAGGAGACTCATGAAAGCTGTCAGACATCTGATCACAGTCAGCACAATTTCGGCACTCGCACTGTTGAGTGCCTGTACCCAGGATCCCGCTCCGGTCGGATCCAACAGCGCTAGCACCCCCACGGACGCCCCTATCGGAATCGCCTTCTTCGGGGCAGCCAAGGCCAACTCTTTTGCCAATGCCGTGTATGAAGGCATCAGCAGATACGCGGCCGAAAACAACGCGACGGTTGAGTTCTTTGATGGCGAATTCAATGCCGAAAAGCAGGTCCAGCAGATTCAGGATGCCAACACCACTGGTAAGTACCAGGTCTATGTGATTGGCGCGAATGACGGCGGAGCATTGATTCCGGCTGTCGAGCAGGCCGTCAAGCAAGGCATCAAAGTTGTAGCCGCAGATTTCCCGGTGGGCAACCTTTACGACACCTACGAAGCCCAAGTTGAGGGCACATTTGCGATTGTCGACACCCCGACCACGAATGGTGATGCCCTGGGAAAGCTCGGACTCGGTGCCTGCGAAGAACTCAAGGCCAACCCCTGCAAGGTTGCCTATCTGCAAGGCAACGCGACCTTGCCGCTAGACAATGCACGCACCCAGCACGTCGTTGACACCCTAAAAGCCGGCGGCATCACTGAGATCTACTCAAACCTTCAGGGTGGTTACACCCAAGATGAGGGTCGCAAAGCTGGCCAAGATTTGCTCCAAGCGCACCCAGATGTGGATGTCATCATCGGCGCTAGCCAGCCCATCGCAGGTTTGGAATCTCTGGTTGACACCTCAAAGGTCAAGTTGGTTGCCAACGGCGGCTCTCGCCAGTCCGTCTCTGCGGTGAAAGAAGGGAAATGGTTCGGCATTTATTACTACGACGTTCCTGAAACTGGTTATCTCGCAGCCGAAATGGGCGTCAAGGCCCTGCGTGGCGAAGAAATTCCCACCTCCGTCGATATCGCCAAATTGGATTCCTCCCGCATTTACGGCGTAGCCGCAGAGCTAGAGGGAATTGTCGGCACCTACGACGACTAG
>JAITSW010000016.1 GCA_031287505.1 Propionibacteriaceae bacterium | reverse complement strand
CATGCGAACGATGCGGTCCACAAGCTCCTCAAAGAAAAAGCGATCAGCGAAGACGATGCCCGAGGTGCGGAGAAGAAGCTTGATTCCGTTACCAAAGCTCGTATTGATATTGTCGATGGGTTATTGAAGGCAAAAGAAGCTGAGTTAGTGGAGATCTGAATTGCCCCGGCTGGGAATTTCCCTGCTGGTTTGTCAGATTTACACTTTTTGTTAGGGAGCGGTGATGGCAGCAAAAGGAGGTCGCGATGTGTTCGCGGCGACCGTTGTCGGCTTGATATTGCTGACTCTGGTAGTCCTCACCTTGGTTTATTGGCAGCCCGGACTAGTTTTGCTGCTGGTTGGCATGACCTCTTTGGGGACGATTGAGGTTCATGATGCCCTCGCGCGAATTGGCATGAACTCAGCCAAGATTCCCTTGGTGATCGGGAATATTGCCATTATCGGTGGTTCGTATGGGGCTGCCGAGCTTCAGAAGTACACCAATATTGCCTGGCATGTCGTGTTGCTGGGATGTTTGGGATTCACCGTCATGCTCGTTTTGGTTTGGCGGATGTTCTTTGGATCTGAGGGTTTTGTGCGCGATGCGGCAGCGTCCTTATTCACTATTTGCTATATACCCCTGTTGGCTTCCTTTATTGGCCTGATCTTGGCGATGGATAATGGATCGCTCAAATTGATCACGATGGTTTTGTGTGTTTGCGCCTCTGACACCGGCGGTTACGTCGTTGGGGCAAATTTGGGCAAGCACCAGATGGCACCGCTGATCAGCCCGAAGAAGACGTGGGAGGGCTTCGTCGGTTCTTTGGCCGTTTCGTCGGCTATGGGCATTGTGATGGCGGTTTTCGCCCTGGGACAACCTTGGTGGTACGGTCTGGTCCTCGCGGCGGTCGCCGTGGTCTTTTGCACTGCCGGCGATTTAGTGGAATCCATGATTAAACGCGATGTGGGTATAAAGGACATGTCATCCAGTATTCCCGGCCACGGGGGAGTGATGGATCGGCTAGATTCAGTGCTCTTCGCCGCTCCGGCGGCTTGGCTCGTCCTCTCGCTGCCGATGCCGCTGTGATGGTGCTGTGACTTCTCTAACGGGCTCGGCTTCGAGGAAAACGGCGCCGCAAATCGATATTCCGCTGGTGCGCAGGCGTCGTCCTCCCATTCATTTGTTTGATTTGAACGCCGACGAGCAGAAGCATGCAGTGTGCGAACTCGGGCTCAAGCCATTTCGCGCCAAACAGCTGTTATCGCACCTGACTACCCATTTTGATGCAGATCCGGATACCTGGACGGATATCGCCAAGGCCGAACGCGCCATTCTGGGCAATGAGTTGCTGCCACCGCTGATTCGTGCGGACGAAGTGCTGCGAGCTGATTCCGGCACGACTGTCAAAACACTCTGGTCGCTATTTGACGGTTCTCAAATCGAGAGCGTGCTGATGCGCTATGGGGTAAAGGGCATCCGAGCCAGTGGCCGCGGATCGCCCAGGGCGACGGTTTGTGTTTCCTCACAGGCCGGCTGTGCCATGAACTGCCCGTTCTGCGCCACCGGCCAGGGCGGATTGCAGCGTTCGTTGAGCGCTGCCGAGATCTTGTTGCAAGTCTTCGAAGCCGCCCGGGCTTTGCACGCGGGCGAGTTGCCAGGCGGCCCTGGGCGTTTGTCCAATGTGGTTTTCATGGGTATGGGAGAGCCGCTGGCGAATTTTCAGAACGTGCTGCAGGCTCTTCGGGTGATCACCGCGCCCCAGCCGCAGGGGTTTGGTATTTCGGCGCGAAATATCACGGTCTCCACGGTGGGCCTGGTGCCTTCAATTAGGAGGCTCGCCCACAGCGGCATGCCGGTGACCTTGGCAATCAGCCTGCACGCTCCAGACGATGCCCTGCGCGATAAACTCTGCCCGATCAATCTCAAGATTCCGGTGCGGCAGGTTGTGGACGCGGCCTATGGGTATTTCCAACACACCGGTCGTCGTGTTTCCATCGAATATGCCCTTATCAAAGACATCAACGATCAGGCCTGGCGAGCCGACAAACTCGGCGAACTGCTCTACAAGGGCGGGCACTCCTGGGCGCATGTCAATTTGATTCCGCTAAATCCAACGCCAGGATCAATCTGGACGGCTTCTCGACCTCGAGATGAGGCTGAGTTCATCCGCCGTCTTGACGCCGCCCACGTGGCCGTTTCCCTGCGTGAGACCCGGGGTCGCGACATCGACGGAGCCTGCGGCCAGCTAGTTTCCGCCCGCAAAGTTCAATGAGGCTATTTTCTTCCTTGATGGTAACCTTCTTTGTGGTTTTACAAAGATTGGGAATGACGTGGGACATATGAAAACTCTCATCAAATTGACAGCGACGGCCGCCGGCATCGCGTTACTGGCGGGTATGAGCGGTTGTGCTGACTCTTCTCCAGCACCTTCTTCCGGCTCGCCATCGGCTAGCGCGGGTGTGTCTGCGGGCACGGTTTTCAGCGAGAAAGACATCGCGGCGCTCAAGACTGTCACTTTCGCCGATGCGGAGGGTGGCAAGCCCGTTATCACCGTGCCGTCCGATCTGGTGCTCACCGGCCCGGCTGCGGTTATTCTCCGGGAAGGTGATGGCGAAGCCATCAAAGAAGGCGATCAGATCTCGCTCGACCTCGCCCAGTACACAATCCCTGGGGCAGCTCTTGTCGCTTCATCGTTTGACGGTTCTGCGGCGCAGCAAGCTGTGCAGTATTCACCGGCAAAACTCAATCCGGATATTCTTGAACTGCTAGCCGGAAAGAAGGTCGGTACCGTCTTTGCCTTGGCGCAGAAGATTTCGGCGGAAACTGAAACAGAAAATGTGCAGTTTGGTCTCACTGTTGCCAAAGTTGCGGGTATCTCAAAGGTGTACACGCGCGCCGAAGGCAAAGCGGTAACACCGCCAAAAGGCTTGCCGAGTGTCAGTTTGGACGCTAAAGGCGCACCCACCATCAAAATTCCCAAAGGCTTCAAGCCCAGCGGCAAGTTGGTCTCCGAGTACCTTATCGAAGGGAACGGCCCGGTAGTGCCCCAGGGTGCCTCGATCACCGTTAACTACCTGGGCGTCTTGCTTAACGGCACCCAATTCGATTCGTCCTGGGCACGGGGTGAAACGGCTAGCTTTAGCTTGACCGGAGTTGTTCAAGGTTGGGGCCAAGGCTTAGCGGGCAAAAAGGTCGGCAGCCAGGTATTGCTGGTCGTCCCGCCCGATCTGGGCTACGGCAGCGAAGCCAATGGGAAAATCCCGGCAAACTCAACGCTCGTCTTCGTAGTCGATATTTTGGCTCTGGGCTAGGCCATAGCTGTCTAAGTGGCGCGCAAGGCTTCTTCATCGCGCATTCCTGTGGTGCTTGCCCGGCTTTGCGTCCCAGGCTCGATTTTGGACTAAGGTGATTTCCCGTGACGACAATAGGTACCCCGCTTTCCCCATCCGCGACTAAGGTCATGCTTCTCGGCTCGGGTGAGCTCGGAAAAGAAGTGATTATTGCCTTCCAACGCCTCGGCGTTGAAACCATTGCCGTAGATCGCTATCAAAATGCGCCCGGCCAGCAGGTTGCCCATCGCGCCTACACCGT
>JAITSW010000243.1 GCA_031287505.1 Propionibacteriaceae bacterium | reverse complement strand
GGGCATCTTGAGATTCTGGGGTGGAGCACCATGCGCAACGCAGCGGGCAGCCCTTTAGGAAGACGACGGTGCGCAGCCCCGGGCCATCGTGAATTGACGCGCGCTCGATTCGCAACACCGTCCCAAACATCGTCAACCGGCCGAAACGCCGGCGAGAACCGTTCTGCCGATGATTTCATCCTGAACGTCTTTGCCCAGCTCGGTGAAGTAGGCGGTGTAGCCGGCGACGCGCACCAACAGCCCCTGGTAGAGTTCCGGGGTCTGCTGCGCCTTGATCAGGGTTTCTTGGTCGATGACGTTGAACTGGACGTGGAAGACCCCCAGGGTGCACATGCTGCGCAGCAAGGCCATCATCTCGCTGATTCCGCCTTCGGTGGCTAAGAATTCCGGCTCGACCTTCATGTTCAGCAGCGTGCCTTGCACAAAACGGTCGTGCGGGATCTTCGACACCGATTTCAGCACGGCGCTGGGGCCTTCGCGATCGGTGCCGCCGCTGGGGCTCACCCCGTCGGCCAGCGGCTTCCAGGCATTGCGCCCAGAAGGCAACGCCCCCACTTCCAAACCGAAGGGGGTATTGCCCGAGACCGGGAGGATGCCGGGCGTCATCTGCCCGAACTTGCTGCGATAGCCCTCGATCTCATCGGCGATGAAGGTGTAGATCTCAGCAGCGATATCGTCGACCCGCTCGTCGTCGTTGCCGTATTTTGGCGCCTGCAGGCAAAGCCGCTGAATATCGGCGGCACCGGCAAAATCGTTGCGCAACGCGGCGAGCAAATCTGCCATTGAAACACCGCCGCCCTCGTACACGCATTCGCGCACCGCGGCCAGCGAGTTAACCAAGTCGGCGATGCCGATGAGGATCACGCCGTTGCCGGTGTTGTATTTTGCACCCCCGCGCGAGTAATCCCTCGCGTTCGCTATGCACTGCGCAAAGGAGAGCGACAGCGCCGGCACCGGCCGGTCCATACACACTTCGTCAATGACATGGCTGCCTTTGACCACCGCGCGCACCGCATAGCGGAGCTGGCCTTTGACGGCTTCGAGGAATTCTGCGTAGGTGCTGAACGACGTTGGATCGCCGGTCTCGACGGAGACCTTGGCACCGCTCTTGCGATTGACGCCATTGGTGAGCGCCAACTCCACGATGCCGCCCAGATTTATGTCGGCCAGCGCGGTGTAATGCCGCAGGCGTCCCTCTAGATTTGTCTCGACGCATCCACACGGGTTCCAGTCGTAGGCCTCGCGCAGCGGGATGCCCTTGTTCATCAGCATCCGGATACCGGTCTCGTCGTTGTGGAATGCCGGGAAGCCGGTGCCCAGCCGGATAAGCTCGACGACCTTGCGCAGGAAGGACGACGGATTCTTGGCCATGTTGTAACGCACCGACAGCGACGGCTGGTACAACTGCACGTCCATGGTGGCCTGCAAGATCAGATACGACAGATCGTTGACCGCATCGCGTCCGGTTAGGTCGACACCGCCCACGCACACGTTCTGGAACATCGGATATCCCGCCGCAAACTCGGCGGTGAGCGCATCTTGGAAAAGACAGGTTTGCGAGAATTTGACCCAAAGGCAGTCAAGCAACTCCTGCGCTTTTTGGGCGGTGATGCGTCCGGCAGCCAGATCGGCGGCATAAAGCGGATACAGATACTGATCCATCCGCCCTGGGTTATAGCTGGCCGCGTTTTGCTCCATGATCAGGCAGGTTTGGTAGAGGTAGAGCGACTGCAAGGCCTCATGGAAGTTGCGCGCCGGATGTTCGGGGACGTGCCGACAGATCTGGGCGATCTCTTCCAGCTCGGCCTTGCGGGTGGAATCGGCGGTGACGGCGGCGAGTCTTTGCGCCTCATCGGCGTAGCGGTTGGCGAGAGTCTTGATGCCCTTGGCGGCAATCAGCAGGGATTCGAGGTAGTAGTCCTTCTCGTAGTCGCCGGGGTTTGTAATGTCGAGTTTGGCCTTTTCGGCACGCACCTTTTCGGTGATCCCGCTCAGACCCTCGGTGATGACAGTCCGGTAGCCCGCAGTGGTTTCCCCCCAGCCCCGCACAGCCTTGCGGTTGATATAGACCAGGCCCGCATCTCGCAGCGCCCGCGTGTCTTCCGGGATTTGCGCCAGCCAGGCCTCGTAGGTGGATTTGCCCTTCCAATAGGGGCGAATCTGCTCGACGAAGGCCTTTTTGTCCTCGTCCAGCAGTGTGAACGGATCATACTTTCGCTCATTGATCGTCTCCAACTCGTCGTCAAGCACCGACCAGCAGGTGTCGGCGCAGAGGATTCCGCCGCGCAGTTTTGAACCGGGATTCCCGACGATGAGCTCATCGTCCCAGATGGTGACGTCTTTCTCCCGGCATTGGGTCAGAAAGCCTTTGGCCTTGCGCAGCACCAGCGGCTCGCCTTCGGTCTGCTCGAAACTCCTTGTCAGCAGCAGGGCGTTCTCTAAGTCCATCTCGGGACGCGTGCCCAGCACTCGTTCTTTCATCCGGTCTATGCGGCTCAGATATTCAGGCCTCGTAGAATCGATCATGGAACCTCCCAACGTGGGAAGACTAGCATTTTCGCTATTGCGAATGGTTTTCGTTATTTTCCGCAAGACGGATGGCCGCTGCCACGCCAGCGTCTGCAAGACTCTCCACCAGGGCTGTTTCTTCGTGCTCTCAAGGGCGGATCCGGCAGATTCTCGGCGGGTTGGCAGCTGGCGGGCTTCATTTTTGCTGTCTTCCGAGGAGCTTGTGGTTGATCGCGGTTATTGGTTTAGGGCTCTGGCTTGGGCCAGGCTGATCAGTTCGAGTAGTTCTACGCATGCCTGTTCGCCTTTTTCGGTGCCGTCGAACGGTGACACGGTCAGGTTGGGGAATGCTGGTGCTAGATGGTTGGCGTCGCCTTTTGCCCAGGCGTCTTTGGCCTTTTGAAATGCGGTGGCGTCGTATGGCGGGCAGGCTTTTAGGAGTTTGCCTAGTTGCTTGGCGGTGATGGCGGCGGGGATAACGACTTCGGGTAATCCTGGGGCTGGGGCTGGATCGGCTATGCCGGGGTGTCCGTTTTAGCGGGCGCAGGCCGCCCAGGTCGCGGACGCGTCGGCGACAGCGTCAATTTGGCCGGCGTCCGGCACCGGCCTCGGGCTGGGGGTACCGGTTGTGTAGCCTGCTTGGTTGAGGCAGGCGGTGTAGCTGGCGGTGTGGTTTTGGCCGTCAATGACGAGCACCTGGCCGGCGGGTTTGAGCCAGGCGGCTTCCCCGTCGGGGGTCAGCTCGGCGGTGTCGTCTGTGTACGATACGGCGACTTGGCCGTCCAGGTCGCGGTTGACGACCCACCTATCAGGTTCGAACACGATTTTTTGACCGTTGGCACCCAGATCGTGGAGTGAGTCGGGTATTCCCGCGAGCCGGCAACAGTGTCAGTGAGGCCCGTCGCATTCTGAGCTCGTTCTTCGTGTTCTTGGAGCAGGCCAGCCCGGAAAGCATCGTGGTGGCCGCGACGAACCATCGGGCAATCCTGGATCGGGCGTTGTTCCGCCGATTCGACTTGGTGCTGTTTTGCCGCTAACCCGGAGGCTCCGTGGTGCGCATTCTGCGGGAACAGTAAACCCGGCTCCAGAGGAGCCGGGCGGTGTGACTCACATTTTACCAAACCTCAGGGTTGGTCACCACGGTGGGAAATGCTATTTGGAGGTGCATTGTGAAAGAGATTCAGCCTGGTTTACGGCGAGGTCCGCTCCTGGCTAACCCGTTCGATCCTTCGCATGGTTTTGCCGAGGACGAGGAACCCCTGCCGGAAGACCCTTGGGCCACTGGAGAGATTTCAAAAATCGTCGATCCTGGTTATCTGG
>JAITSW010000234.1 GCA_031287505.1 Propionibacteriaceae bacterium | reverse complement strand
CGGGTGTCTGTTTACCGCAAAGTCAAAGACGTTCCAACTTCGGGAACTTTGACGTCGGCCACCGCGAGCCGTTCGAATGCTCCCTTTGGCCTGCAAACTGTTGCCCTGAGCTCTCCGGTTTTGCTCCAGCCCGGCGAAAAGTATGCCGTTGTGGTGCAATACACTTTCGCGGGCTCGACTGGCCGCGGCCCGTTGGTCGAGATGGAACGCGAATACGCTTCGGCCACTTCGGCGACGGTTTCTTTCACAGTAGATTCCAGTGAGCTCATCAGGCCTGGACAGAGCTATCTGAGCTCCAATGCCAGGAGTTGGCAAGATGTCTACCAATTCGGCCGCTCAGGCCAGCTTTCGATCGGGAATCTGCTGCTGGTGGCTTTGAGCAATCCCCTGGATGCCACTACCAAGCTCGACGGCAAACAGCCGACGAAGGCGCTACTGGGTATCACGCCGAATCTGCGTCAGGGAAATATCATCATCATCTTTGACCACAACGGCTCACCCGTCCAGGAACACATACCGCTTACCAATGCGGCGGTAAAGGTTTCGGGCTATGACCACTTAAAGCCGGGTTTGCAGACTATCCAGATCCAACTTCACGGTCACCCGGCGTTGCAGCACACCATCCACAATGTCGTCCCGCAGATCTCAGCGGTGCGTTCGCCGGCGTCCACGATCTATCTAAAGAAATCCAGTTCGCTGGTGGTTAACTCCGTCGCCTATGACAATGTCACCAAGATGCAATACCCGATTACCTACAAATCAAGTAATACGAAGGTGCTTACGGTTGACTCCTCCGGGAGGTTGACGGCAAAGTCGGTGAAAAAGACGACCAAGGTAACCGTCACCGCAACTGCCTACAACAAGTCCAAGAAGATAAGCGTCTATGTGGTGCCAAAGGCAAAGAAGCTCTCGAAAGCCAAAGCTTCGGTGCCGAAGACGCTCAAGGTAAAGCAGACTGCCTGGATCACGGTGAATACTGGAAAATCCACCAATATCGGGGTGTCTTTCAGTTCGTCCAAACCCAGCGTGCTCAAGGTCGACAAGTATGGCCAGCTGACCGCGGTGAAAAAGGGCACAGCCAAGATCACCGTCAAGGAAGGCAGTAAGAAGTATTCGAAGACGGTCACCGTCAAGTAGTCGAGATTCTTTTTGCCACCGCATTTGCCGGCAGTTCGAGTCTGCGGATACCGAAGGCGGTGGATAGGGGGCAGCTCACCCGATATAGTCCAGCCCGAAGTCGAGGACTTTGACGCTGTGGGTTAGCCAGCCGACGGAGATCAGATCCACTCCGGATTCGGCCACGGCTTTCGCCGTGTCTGCGGTGATGCGCCCAGAAGCCTCGGTAATGAGTCTCCCATCGACTAGCGCCACGGCTTTGCGAAGTGTTTTGGGATCCATGTTGTCTAGCAGGACGGCATCTGCGCCGACGGCCAGCAACTCGCGCAGTTGGTCGAGCGTGTCCACCTCGACTTCGATCTTCATTAAATGGCCGACGTGCTTACGAGCCAGCTGAACTGCTTTCGTCAGCGAGCCGGCTGCGGCAATGTGATTGTCTTTTATCAGGACGGCGTCGTCTAAGCCAAAGCGGTGGTTTGCGCCGCCGCCGGAGACCACTGCCGCCTTCTGCAAGGCCCGCAAGCCCGGAATGGTCTTGCGGGTGTCAACTACCCTTGCCTTGGTGTGGGCAATTTGACGGACGATAGCAGCGGTTGCGGTAGCGACCCCGCTCAAATGCGAGAGGAAATTCAGCGCCACCCTCTCGCCGGTCAGCAATGCCCTGGTCTTTCCCCGGGCACGGCCAACTGTGTCCCCGGGCTGTATCTGGCTTCCGTCGCCCAAAAGAATCTCCACCTGGATTTGCGGGTCGATGAGCTCCCATGCCAGGGCTGCGCAGGCGGTGCCCGAAACTACTCCGGGCTCGCGCGCCACCAGGGCTACTTGAGACACTTGTTTGGCGTCGATTACCGCAGCGGAAGTGATATCGCCCTGGCGGCCCATATCTTCCAAGAGGGCGGCTCGCACTAGCGGCTCAACCAGCAGATTGGAAAGCCCGCTCATCGCCGCACCTGCGCTAAAATTTCGGATGCGTTGACTACCGTATGGGAAGCAATTTCGTTTGCATATGGGAAATCGAGGCGGGTGTGCCCGCCGCGGGATTCTTCCCGCCGCAAGGCAGACCAAGCTATCAAATAGGCGATCAGCCCGGTGTCAGTGTGGGAGTGTGGCCGAAGCTCGTCTAATGCCGTCGTGAGGGTTTCGGCCGTGCGCAAGACGCCAGCCCCCCGGGTAAGGGCGGCTCTAACTTCGGCAGTGCCGGGGTCGGTATGCAGGCCACGGGTTACCCTGCCTTCTAGCTTGTCCACCGTGGCGCCGATTTGGCGGGCAACGGCATCGATTGAACCAGAGAGCCAAGAATCCACCTGCCGGGCTTTGCTGTTGATGGAGGCAGTTTGCACCACGGTGTTGAGCCCGAGGTATTTGCCAATTCGACGCCCGCAAACCACGGCTTCTAGCAGTGAGTTGGAGGCTAAGCGGTTTGCCCCGTGTAAGCCGGTCGACGAAACCTCGCCTGCGGCAAACAGGCCGGGCACATTCGTCCGTCCAAAATAGTCAACTCGCACTCCACCCATGTGATAGTGGGCGGCGGGGGAAATCGGGATGAGATCTTTGCAGGGGTCGATCCCGACGCGTTTGCAGATCGCCTGAATGGACGGGAAGCGAGCCGGGAGGCGCTCCCCGGGATTCTCGCGGGCATCTAGGAAAATCTGGTGGCCGGTTAGCATGGCATTCCACTCGGCGCGGGTGACAACATCTCGGGCGGCGAGCGGGTTTGCGATGACTTTTTTACCGGCTTCGTTGACGATGACCGCGCCCTCGCCCCGAACTGCCTCCGAGATCAGCGGCATCGGGTCAATGCCGGCGGCCAGCGCTGTCGGGTGAAACTGCACCATCTCAAGATCGCGTAAGTCGGCTCCGGCTCGAAAAGCCAGCGCCAATCCCTGACCCCTAGAAGACAGGGGATTGGTAGTGCGTTGG
>JAITSW010000228.1 GCA_031287505.1 Propionibacteriaceae bacterium | reverse complement strand
CATTCTACGCCTTGGAACCGCCACATGTTTTTGCTCTCATCTGCGCAAGCACCAACGAAAAACCTGGGTTACACCGCCAAGATTGACAACTCCTCATTCCCATACCGTCTGCAAGGATTGAGATACAGCCGTAAATGATAACGATTCGGTTTCAATAGTCCCATTTGGCCGTGGCGGTTTAGCGGCAGGAATAAGCTGGTTCTGGGTCTTTTGTATGGGTTTTGGTTGGCCCGGAATCAACCTCGTAGGCGCCCAGGGAGCTGCTCGGATCACCAGTAGCTCCCTGGAGCTTTTTAAGCCTTCGCGTTGTGGCTAAAGGCGGGTTAAAGGCCGAAAAGTGGGGTTATTGGGTTATAGGCCAAAAAATGTGTGCCCCGGTGTGTCGTAGCGCGTAGTTAGTCCAAATCCCAAGAGACTGCGTCCACCTGGCTTGCAGCCCAAGTGTGATAGGCCACATGCGCAACGGCTGCGATGGCGAATAGGAACAATAGCTTCTTCATGACTTCACTCTAGCGCCCTACTCTGACTTAGGCGTTTTACCCGGTTAGGCTATGGCTGTGAGTATTGCCCGGCTGGCCATCGCCGCGACTGTCGTATTGTGCGCAACTTTGAGTGGGTGCACCCCGGCGCCCATGCAGGTGCCCGACCCCTCTCCCACCCCGACTCCTGATCCGATCATCACCATGGTTGCCGGGGATTGCACCGGGGCTATCGACTTTGAAAAAGACACCATCGCGAGCATTAGGGTCACCGGATGCGAGACCTGGCACCTCTACGAGGTGGCTTCGATAATTCCGTTGACCCAAGAGGGCTACCCGGGAGCGGAAAAGATTGGCGCGCAAGCCGAAGCTGATTGCACAAAGGCCTTTACAAAGTATGTCGGTGTCGCTCCGGAGTATTCCCGGTTCCTCTTGGCGTACGTCGCACCCAATGAATCCTCTTGGGAGGTGCCTGACGACCGGGTCATCGCCTGCCTGGTGGGCTCGGCAACTGGCGATATCCGGGGTTCTGCGAAGGGGGACACCGACCTGTTCCCCAAATTGAAGCAGTGCACCGGCCCGCAAGATGGCCGCACACCTTTGGAAATCGTGGTTTTTGATTGTGCCGGCAAGCACAATTACGAGGTGTACGCGCAAAAGGCAATCAAGACGAAGGAGCGTCCCTCCATAGAGGAGCTAGACAAGCTCGTCACCCAAGAGTGCGCCGATGGGTTTAAGGATTTCGTCGGCATCCCGGCCACCGATTCTAAATACGACTACAGCTGGTTTATCGCCAGCGAGGATGTCTGGAGCAAGGTAAAAGACCATCGTTTGGTGTGCATGGCGGGTTCGGAGAAGGGAAATATCTCTGGATCGCTGAAAGGTGTTAAGAAGTGAAGATTGATTGGGAGCTTGTTGACTGGAAGCTCTACGAAATCCCGCTGAAAATCTTGGCGGTCATCGTTCTGAGCGTGATTTTGCGAGCGGTGATCTTGGTACTGGTTACGCGGGCGACTAAGCGGGCAGCCCGAAAGGCAAAAGAACGCAACAAGGGCACGTCATCGAATCCGCGCCTTTTGGCATTGGTCACCCCGGAGGTTTCCGAGCGCCATCAGCAGCGCACCGCCGCGTTGGCGTCGCTTTTTCGGAGCATGACGACGTTCGTCATTTTTGTGGTGGCGGTCGTTATCATCATTGACACTTTGGGCATTTCGATCGCGCCGATTATCGCAGCCACCGGCGTGGGAGGTGTCGCGCTAGGTTTTGGCGCCCAGAGCCTGGTCAAAGACTTCTTGTCCGGCATTTCGATAATCGTCGAAGACCAGTACGGTGTGGGGGATTTGATCGATACCGGCGACGTGTCTGGGATAGTTGAAGAGATCTCGCTTCGTTCCACTAGGTTGCGCGATGCCTCCGGCCAAATCTGGTACATCCGCAATGGCGAAATCCTCAAGGTTGGGAACGTGTCACAAGGCTGGTCAACGGCCACCATCGAAGTCCCGCTGGATCCATACGCTGATAGCGCCAAAGCCATCGAGGTGCTCACCAAAGTCGCCGCCGAACTCGACGAAGACCCAGATTTCCAGAAGCTGCTTTTGGATGCGCCGCAGGTGGCTGGGGTCAGTTCGGTTACCGGTCAGGCAATGAAGATACTGGTAACCGCGCGCACTGCTTCCAATCAACATTTAGCTGTGCAACGGGAGTTGCTCGCCCGCGGCGTTGAGGCTCTTCGGGAAGCCGGGATAGCCGGCCCGATTGTTCCCGGCATTGACCCTGGGGTAGTCGGGTAGCCGCTATGGGGTCGGTGGAATCTCCACCGCAAAGGCAGCCGCCAACGCGTCTTGGAATTTCTGCAAGTCGGCTTCGGCCATAGCGCTGGCGGTGAATTTCTCAGTCGCCGCATTCGTCTCGTCATTTTGTTTTACGGTGGCGGCAACCCCATGTTGGATCGAGCCCACCAATTTGTCTTTGGCAAACGACTTCGCCGCCGCCTGCTGATACTGCGAGAAATCCTCCAGATCAATATCGATGCGGGCCGGGATAGCGCCGTTCGCCTTGTTCAAAGCCAGCTGGGCGTCTTTTGAGGAAATCACATCAAGCCAAGCCTTTGCCCCATCAGGATGCTTGGCACCTGCCGCCAACGCAAACGAGTCAACCACCAGATCGAATATGCCGGCGGTGCCCGGCACGGCAGACCAGTAATAGTCTTTACCCAGGGTCCACTTGTTGGCCTCCGTCAGTGCTGGAACCCAGTCCCCCATTATGTAGAATGCCGCCTTCTTTTCCACTATCAGCTCGGCAGCACCTTCCCAATCCAGATTGTCGCGGTCGGCATTTGTGTAGGTCATCAAGGTCGCGAAAACACGCAGCGCCTTCGTTACCCCCTCGCCCTTCCAATCGGTCGTCCCATCAAAGAGGCCTCGGTAGCCATCAGCTCCAAGCTGCGCGATAAGCACCGTTTCCAACAAATGCACCTGCGTCCCAGCGGAACCAATAGCCAGCGGGATGACTCCCGGAGCCGCAGCCTTGACCTGGTCGAGAGCCGCAATAAACTCGGCCAGATTTGCAAATTCTTTCCACTTCACACCGGCGTCCTTCAGCACTAGAGCCGACGCCCAAAGCACATTTCCACGATGAACGCTCACCGGAACGCAGTAGAATTTCTGGTTTTCGAAAAGTATGCCAACGAGATCTTTGGGAAAAACACCGGCAAGCCCGCTTTCCTCGTAGAAAGCGGAAATGTCGCTCACCTGTTTGGCCGCGACGTAGTCCTGCGCTTCTTTGCCAGCATGGACGAGGAAGGAATCCGGCGGCTCGCCGGCGGCAAAGCGTGTCTGAAGAAGGCCATGTCCAGAGTTCCCACCGCCTTCGATACTGTCGTTTACCACTTTGACGTTCGGGTGCTTCAGCTCCATCGCCGACTCAAGCTCAGCGAAACCCAACCGTTCAGATTCGGTCGACCACCAGTTGAACACCACAACCTCAGTGGTGGCCGGCGTGCTCTCCTTACCCGCAGACGGCGGTGATACGGAAGCAGCGCAAGCG
>JAITSW010000188.1 GCA_031287505.1 Propionibacteriaceae bacterium | reverse complement strand
CCGATGACGGTGACAAAATCACCTTCTTCGAGATTCAGGGAAACATGGCGCAACGCCTGGCGCTCATTAACGGTATTGGCAAAGAACGTCTTGGAAATATCGGTGATCCGCAACATCAGCCACCCGCCTTCCCCTCCGACGCGGAAACAACCTCGCTAATCGGAATGGGCAGATCGCTAGGCAGCGACTTGACGCGCCAAGGAGATAGGAAACTGAAGAAGTGCCGCAACCGTTCCGACTTGGAAAGCACCAATGCAATCACCACCATCGTGGCAGAGATGAACTTCATGTCGCCCGACTCGGCCAAATGCCAATCGATAGCCCAGAAGATCACCAGGCGATAGAGCACCGAGCCAACTACGACGCCCAAAGTGGCCAAAAACATAAAGCGGGTGCCGAATATGGCATTGCCGACGATCACCGACGCCAAGCCCACAAGGATCATTCCGATACCCATTTGCGAATCGGCCGAACCGTTGAATTGGGCGTAAAGCGCTCCCGAAAGGCCGACGAGCCCGTTGGAAACCATCAACGTCACATTCTTGGTAACCGTAATTGAAATGCCGTCGGCCAGGGCCATCGTGGAATTATCGCCGGTGGCCTGAACGGCTAGGCCAAAGTTTGTGGCAAGGAACCAGTCGATAATGAACTTGAAAACCACCGCGACGATGGCGAGGATGCCAATCATCTGCCACGAATACAGCAACCCGCCCGCCCGAAAACCACTGAACAGCGTCTCTACCGGGACGCCGTTTTTTAGGCTCACCGAAACCAGCGGCCCTTGCATAATGCGCAGGTTTATCGAATAGAGGCCAATCATCGTCAAGATGGAGGCGAGTAGCCCGTCAATATGCAGCTTGGTGTGCAACAGACCCGTGATGAGCCCGGCGAGGGCGCCTGCCGCAAAGCCGGCTAGCGTGGCCAACCACGGGTTGCAGCCGTTCACCAGCAAAATCGCGGCAGTGCCCCCGCCGGTGGTGAACGAGCCGTCCACCGTCAAGTCGGGAAGGTCGAGGATGCGATAGGTAAGGAACACTCCCAGCGCGAGGAGCGCAAATATCAAGCCTTGTTCAATGGCTGATTCCACGTGATGGTCCTAAATAGGCGGTAATGGGTTGGCTCTGGGGATATTACTCCAGAGCCAACCCATTTACGCAATCGGTCGGCGCTAGCTCTTGACCACGGTGGCCTTGGCGAGCAAAGCCTCTGGGAAAGTAACACCCTGGGCCTTGGCGGATTCGACATTCACCAGGATTTCGGTTTCTTTCACGGCCAAGGGCGGGATGTCGCCTGGCTTCTTACCGTTTACCAAGATGTCGTAAGCCATGTCGCCAGCTTGCGACCCGACAGCGAGGTAACTCAAACCGCGGGTGGCAATAGAGCCGCGCGAAACCGATTCCTGATCTGCGGTGAAGAGCGGAATCTGCTTTTCGATGGCGAACATGGCAACCTGGTCGATGCCGTTGACTACCGCGTTGTCGGTGCCGACGAAGATTGCGTCAACACCTGCGAGAGTCTGAACGCCGGTCGCCAACTCTGAGGGAGAGGTGATGCCGGAGTCGACGATCTCAATGCCGGTGCCTTCAGCTTCTGCCTTCAGGGCTTCGAGTTGCACCTTGGAGTTTTCCTCACCAAGCGAGTAGAGGAAACCCACGGATTTGAGTTCTCTGCCGGCCAGGGCTTCTTGGATCAAACCGAGGGGCTTGCCTTCTGGATTCAGATCAGAGGTGCCGGTGACGTTGGACTGGGGGTTGGCGTCCCAACTGGGGACGATACCTGCCGCCACCGGGTCGGTGACGCCGCCGAAAAGCACCGGGCGATCTTGCACGGCGGTTGCCACCGCGGCAGCGGAGGGAGTGGCGATAGCGAAGATCAGATCGAACTTCGGGTCAGCCGCATACTTGCCCGCGATGGTCGCGGTATTGCTGTTCTCGCCCTGCGCGTCATCGAAGGTGTAGTTGACATTCTGACCTTCGATAAGGCCCTTTGCCGCCAACTCCTCTTTAAAGCCCTTGGTGATCAAGTCAAGAGACGGATGGGCCAAAAACTGGGTGATGGCGATTTCGTAGACGACGGATGCCGATCCGGCAGCGCCGCTGGGGCTATCGCTGGGAGCGGGTGGCGAACTTGTGCAAGCGCCCAAAGTCAATGATGCAACTGCCGCCAAGGCGACGGCACCTACTGTTGCGTTCTTTTTCATAAATATCCTCGTTTCGTGCGCGGGCCGGCGAGGACGCCACAGCCCGTTTGAGCGTACCCATGCTACTTGTCCGAAGTTACGCGCTGAATACAGCCGCGTCCCGGTGAGATAACGGCTTCGCCCTTAGCCGATCGCCTGTTTCAGGTCGGCGATAAGGTCTTCGACATCCTCTAACCCGACGGCTAGGCGAATTAGGTCTTCGGGGATGGCGGTTTCGTCATCGGCCTTGGTGGCGTGGGTCATGGACGCGGGCTGTTCTATCAGCGACTCAACCGATCCAAGGGATACGGCTAGCGCGAAGAGCTTGGTCCGCTTGCAAATCGCCCGGGCAGCCTTTGGGCTGTCAACTCGGAAAGCGACCACCGCGCCGAAGCCGCTCATCTGCTTTTTAGCCGTCTCGTGGCCGCGATGCTCTGGGAGGCCGGGGTAAATCACTTGTTTTACCCCAGGTAGCTCTTTGAGGGCTTGGGCAATCTTGAGGGCGGAGGCATTTGCCTGTTGGACGCGAACAGCCAACGTCTTCAGCCCGCGGGAGGCCAACCACGCATCTTGCGGGGACGCGACGCAGCCGGTGGCATTTTGCCAATAAGCCACCTCTTCGGCTATTGACTTCGAGCCGCTTACGCCCGTGCGTCCTTTTGGGAGCCGAGCGTGGGCAGCGGTGACGATGGCGCCTCCCACCAGGTCGGAATGCCCGCCGATGGATTTCGTCGTGGAATGGACAACCACATCGGCGCCCAGCGTCAGCGGCTGCTGCAATGCGGGCGAGGCAAAGGTGTTGTCCACCACGAGCAGCGCGCCTACCTGGTGGGCAGCCTGGGCGGCTTGCGCAATGTCGATAATGTCGAGTTGCGGGTTGGACGGAGTTTCCAGCCAAAGCACGGCCGGCCGGATCTCTTCCAGAGCTTCCTTGATCTGCGCGAGCCCAGCTCCGACGGGGCGGGCGGTGCGGCCTTCTGCCGCAAAGACCTGCGTGAAAAGCCGGAACGTCCCTCCATAGACGTCCGCCGAAAACACCGCGGAATCTCCCGGACGGGTCAGCACCCGCAGCAGCAAATCCTCGGCAGCCAAACCAGAGGGAAGCGCAAATCCGCGTTCGCCATGCTCTAGAGCTGCCAGCGTCTGCCCGAAGAGATCCCGAGTCGGATTGCCAGAGCGGCTGTAGTCGTACCCGGCGCGCGGGATGCCCGGCTCGTCCATCACAAACGTTGTGGCCAGCACCGGCGATGGCAAGACGGCTCCCGTGATCGGGTCCGGCTCTTGCCCGACGTGGATGGCGGTGGTTGCCGGGCCGTATTCTGTCTCGCTCATTTCAAATTTGTCCCATCTAGGTGTCTGTCATACCCGCTCAAATACCCTCTCCAGAAATCACCGTCTCCCTCGGGTAGGGGGTTTGCGGGTCGGAGAGATGGTCGAACTTGGCCCAAGTCGGCACATCAAGGCGTTGATCGCCCTGGACGCCCTCGGCAGCCAGCGGGTCAAGCACCCGGCGCAGGAATTCGCGGGTGCGGGGCTCGCGCGGGTCGGTCAAGACCTGCTTCGGACTACCTTCTTCGACGATGACGCCGCTATCAAGGAAGGCCACGTGATCGGCAACCTGTTCGGCGAAACGAATCTCATGGGTGACGATGACCATCGTCCACCCCGCTTTTGCCAAGTCTCGGATGACCACCAAAACGTCGCCGACAGTTTCCGGATCCAGGGCGGACGTGGGCTCGTCAAACAGCATCAGCTTGGGACGCATAGCCAGTGCGCGGGCAATGCCGACCCGTTGCTGCTGCCCGCCGGAGAGCGAACTCGGGTAGTCATCCGCCTTGTCGACGAGGCCGACCTGCTCTAGCAGCTTCAAAGCCCGTTCGCGGGCCTGCGCCTGCGGCTCTTTCTGCACGTAAAGAGGCCCTTCGACGATGTTCTCTATGACCGTGCGGTGGGGGAAGAGGTGATGGGCTTGGAAAACCATCCCAGACTGCGCCCGCAGCTCGCGAATCTCGCTCTTGGACGGATTCTTCCCAAAATCGACCGTGACAGAGCCAATCCCGACTATGCCCGCTTCCGGCCTTGTAAGTGAATTCAGCGAGCGCAGGAGTGTCGTCTTCCCAGAACCAGACGGGCCGATAAGCACCGTTACCGAGCCCTGGGCCACTTTCAGATCGACGCCTTTGAGCACCTTGTTTTGACCAAAAGACTTGTGCAGGTTATCGACTGTTACCAGTATTTCGCCCATGGCTTTCTCCTTAGGCCGTGATGTAGCGGTTGAGATGGCGTTCCAGCTTTCCCTGGCCAAAGGTGAGCACGGAACAGAACAGCAAGTAGATCAGTGCCACCTCGACATAGATCCAGAAGAACGCGTATGCGGGGGCGGCAATCTCTTGGGCCTTTCGGAACATCTCCGCCACCATGATTCCCGAAGCCAATGACGTGTCTTTCACCAGTGAAATGAAGGTGTTCGATAGCGGGGGGACGGCGATTCGCAGGGCTTGGGGTAAAACCACCCGCCGCAGCGCCAACGGGTAATCCATGCCGATGGTGGCCGCAGCTTCCAACTGTCCGGTGGGGACAGCCAGGATAGACGCCCGAATTGACTCCGCGGCATATGCTCCGACATTTAGCGAAAACCCAAGAATCGCGGACGGAATGGCGTCAATCTTCAGCCCGATCGTTGGAAACCCGTAGAAAATGATGAACAGTTGCACCAGCAGCGGTGTGCCGCGGAAAATGGCGATGTAGCCAGATGCCGCCAGTTGAAACACTTTGACATGCGAGAGCTTTCCGACGGCGGCCAGCAAAGCCAGCACCAACCCGACGGCAAATGATGCCAACGTCAACGGGATAGTCCAAGAAACGCCTTGCACGAAGAGTGGCCAGAAAGCCTTGACGATCAAATCCCAGGTTCTGTCATCCATCTCACACCTCCACGGGGCAACTGTTCATCTTTGCCGGCTACTTAGAAATGTCTTGGCCGAAATACTTGACGCCGATGGCGGCCAAAGTGCCGTCCGCGCCTATTTCAGCCAACGCCTTGTCAACTTCGGCAGCCAGACCAGAGCCCTTCACGAAGGGGAATACCTGGGTGACTGGGCGATCCTTGATATCGAAGGCAATCTTCACGGTGTCGTCTTTGGTGGTGGAAAAGTAATCCAACGCGGAAAGGTTGTCGTTCAAGGTGAAGTCAACACGACCGTCTTTGACGACGGCCACCGACTCGACAAAACCATCGACAGCCTCAACTGTCGCGCCATATTCGCGGGCGTAGTCAGCCCAGTTTGAGGTGGCGGTCTGCGCGGTGGTCTTACCCTTCAGTGAGGCGATATCCGTGATAGCCGTGTTGTCGGCCTTCACGATGGCAACCGGGTAGGAAACCGAGAACGGGGCTGTGAGTTCATAACGCTCTCTGCGCTCGTCATTGGTGGAGACTTCATTGGCGATGGTGTCATAGCGGCCAGAATCTAGGCCGGCGAAGATGCCGTCCCACTTGACCTCGAAGAATTCCGGCTTCAAGCCGAGCTTTTCGGCGACGGCGGTGATTACCTCGATGTCATAGCCGGTGAGTTCGTTGGTGGTCGGATCATGGAAGGTAAAGGGCGCGTAGGTGCCTTCGGTGCCGATGCGCAGGACGCCGTTCAGAGAGGCAAGCGGGCCCGCTGGCACGGAAGCAGCAGGAGAACCGCCGCCTGCCGGAGTGCCCGTTTCGGGAGTTGGTGCCGGTGAGGAGCAGGCTGTTAGCGCTACTGCGGTCACTGCCACTGCGGATACAAGATGTTTTATGCTCATTATTTCTTCTTTCGATTGATTTGATTGGGGCTTTGGATCCCACTGCCGAGACGCGGCAAGGCGCGGCAAAGAGCCGGGGATTTTGGAGGTATGTCAGACCCTGGAACGGGTGCCGACTAGCTATTTTCCGAGATTTGGGCGTTAGCTATTCAGCGGGACTGACAACAACAACGACACATTGAACACGTCAAACGAGCGGCACAACGGCACGCAATCGCCGAGAATTGATCCAAGGGTG
>JAITSW010000177.1 GCA_031287505.1 Propionibacteriaceae bacterium | reverse complement strand
CAGGTGCTACGAAGACTACGAAATTACAACTAATTAAAACCATCTAAGTAACCCCCAGCTAAAGCTGTGCATTTCTCACATCTCCTAGTAGCGGATACGCTGACCTCCACAAGTGAAATCTTCTGTGGTCAGCCATCAGCGCACCGCTCGCGCCTTTTGGCAAGACAACACTAAGATGAGACCTACGAAAGGAGCAGCAGTGAAGATTCGTCTCGAACGCGATGTCCTGGCTGATGCTGTTGCCTGGGCTGCCCGGAGTTTGCCGATTCGCGCCACCAACCCAATTCTCTCTGGCTTGAAAATTGAAGCTACCGGCGGCGAAGTTGTGCTTTCCAGCTACGACTACGAAACGTCTGCCAAAATCACAACGCAGGCTGAGGTTGGCGAAGAAGGGGTAGCCCTGGTGTCTGGCCGGCTCTTAGCCGACATTGCCCGTTCCCTGCCACACAAGGTGGTAGATATTTCCACCATAGAACACTCGGTGGAATTGGTTTGCGGGACGGCTCGTTTTACCCTGCAGACTTTGCCCTCAGACGAATACCCCCCATTGCCAGCCATGCCAACTCCCGCCGGCCAGGTCCGCAGCGCTGATTTCGCGGCGGCGGTGGCCCAGGTCGTGGTTGCCGCCGGTCGCGATGAGCTGCTTCCAGTTTTCACCGGGGTTAAAATGGAGATCACCGCCGACGAAATCGCGTTGCTCTCTACCGACCGCTATCGCATGGCCTTAAAAGAGCTGCCGTGGCAGGCAGAAGGCGGCGAAGACACCACCGCGTTAGTACCGGGAAAGGTGTTGCTAGATGCTGCCAAAGCACTGGCCAATAGCGACGAGGTGGTCATTTCCCTCTCCGAGGATCCAAACGGGGAAGGCATCATCGGTTTCACCGGCATCGGCGGCACCGGAAAGTGTGAAATCACCACCCGGCTCCTCGATGGGGAATTCCCAAAGGTTCGCCACCTTATGGAGATTGACCCGCTGGTAACCGTGCGGGCGAATACCGCTGAAGTCATTGCCGCGGTAAAAAGGGTGGCGCTGGTTGCGGAACGCAACACCTCGATGCGGATGCTGATCGAGCCCGGGGTTATCACCCTCGAAGCTGCCACTGGAGATCAAGCCCAAGCGGTTGAAGGTTTGGAAGCAGTTGTCGAAGATCACACAGGCGCCGGGCTTTCGATCGCCCAAGCTGGATTCAACCCGCATTACCTAACGGACGCTTTGAGCACGCTCGATTCGCCATTCGTGAATTTCTCCTTTACCGCTCCCGGTAAACCTTGCGTGTTGACGCAGCTTGATGAGATTGACGGTGCGACACGTCCGGGTTACCGGCACGTGATCATGCTCATGCGGCTTCCAACCTAAGAATTGTTATTCTGGGACGGTGTCCCCTCCTTCGGGGTTTCGCCGGCTTTTGCAGGGTCTAGATGATGCGGTAGGGCTCGGAAAGGGCTTTTGGACGAGATGAGAGGTGTTCCGTGTTTGTCGCCCACCTCGCCCTGAACAACTTTCGTTCTTATGAATCGGTTGATCTTGCCTTATCCCCGGGTGTGAGCATTTTTTTGGGCTCGAACGGGCAGGGAAAGACTAATCTGCTCGAAGCCGTCGGCTATCTGGCCACGCTGAGTTCGCATCGGGTTTCATCCGATTTGCCCTTGATCAGGCAAGGCGCTGGGCAAGCGCAGATTCAGGCGCAGATTCAGGCCGGGTTAGCCGACGACCGCAAACTCCTAGTCGAGGTTCAGCTCAACTTGGGCAAGGCGAATCGCGCCAGCATCAACCGTTCGCCGCTTCGCCGGGTACGGGACATCTTGGGATCGTTGCGCGCGGTGGTCTTTGCTCCCGAAGACTTGGTGATCGTCAAAGGCGATCCCGGTGATCGGCGCAGATTTATCGACGAGTTGATTACCTCGCATTGGCCTAGGCTCGCCGGCGTCCGCGCAGATTACGAGAAGGCCGTAAAACAGCGAACCACCTTGTTAAAGTCCTTCGCCGGCGAGCGCAATTCATATCTGGGCGACGACACCCTTGGGGTCTGGGATGAGGCGGTTGCGCGTTTTGGAGCTGAGATCATCTTCGCCCGCCTAGCCGTTTTGGATGAACTAGATCCCCTTCTCGGCCAGGCATACTTCGAAATAGCCCCAGCCAAGGCTGACGCCTCATTGAGCTACAAATCTCTGGCTGAAATTCCCGCCGGAGCCACGACTGCCGATATCGAACAAGCCCTGCTGCAACTTATGGCTGCCAGGCGCGGCGAAGAACTAGCCCGCGGATTGAGCTTGGTAGGCCCGCATCGGGATGACATAACCTTGAATCTGGCCGGGTTTCCCGCAAAGGGATATGCCTCCCATGGGGAATCCTGGTCGTATGCCTTGGCCTTGAAACTGGGGGCGTTCCAACTTCTACGCGCCAACGGATTGGAGCCGGTATTGCTGCTCGACGATGTTTTCGCCGAATTGGACGAAGACCGGAGAATGCGGTTGGCCAACTCGGTCTTGAGTTCCGAGCAGGTATTAATCACCGCAGCCGTTGCCGCCGACGTTCCCCGAGAACTCACAGGTGCCACCTTCAAAGTAGCCTTGTCTAAGGTGGAGGTGGGAAAATGACAAACGAACCAGACGAAGACGACGAGACAACCACGGTTGGCCACGACATCCACGGACTAGACCTAGCCCGTCAAATTGCGGCTAAAGCTGCCGGCACAAGCGGCACCTCTATCAAAAATCTGCGAAAAAGGGGCAAGCCAAAGGTAGAGCCAATCGGCGATGTGTTGGCCGAGTTCATCAGCGTCAATAACTGGAGCACCCAGCTCTCGGTACAGCAGATCCTCACCCGCTGGCCAGAGTTGGTCGGAGAAGTCAACGCTGGGCATTCAAAGCCGGAGGCTTACGCCGGGCACATTCTCACCATCCGCGCCGAATCGACGGTGTGGGCCTCTTCCCTGCGTCAGATCGCGCCCCAGATTGTGGCGATCCTTAATGAGAAATTGGGGCAAGGGGTAGTCACCCGGGTGGTGGTGATCGGCCCCAATGCCCCAAGTTGGAAGCATGGCAAACGCTCAGTCCCAGGACGCGGCACCAGAGACACCTACGGTTGACGGATTTCCACCGGGTTTCCAGGGGATCGGCTAGCGGGGGAATTACATGTAGTTCGCCGGGCTGGCCTAACGGGTCGGCGGGGAATCTTGCGGCCGGGGAACATTACCGTCCGCTGGGAATTCCGGCGACATCAGCCTTTTCCAAGCCAGTCCCACCGGAACGTCACCGTCGGCGGGGAATTTCCCGCCTGCCGCTGGGGGAATCCCCCAAACACTGCCGACTTTCCGGATTTGAGGCTTTGAAAAGGAAGATGCGTACCCCCGGTCGCAAATGGGTGTAAAACGTCTCTGATAGCTGAAATTTGCCCGATAAAAGCCATAGGCCGCGTAAACAGTCCAGATTCCAAAGGATTGGGGTACAATGTAGTGGTTGCGCACCGGATAGCTGGAGGGAATACACGTGAGTGAAGAGCCGATCAAAGGCCTGGTCAATGGTACCGCAGCAGATCCAGACAATGGGAGAGATAAAGGCTATATGAGTTCTTACGAGGCTTTCGCGAGCGAGGAGTCTTTGCGGGCGCAGCGGGAAGCAGAGGGGACTTATGGCGCTTCCGACATCACCGTTCTCGAAGGGTTGGAGCACGTCAGGCTTCGTCCGGGCATGTATATCGGCTCTACCGGCGAGCGTGGCCTGCACCATTTGGTCTACGAAGTTGTCGACAACGGCGTTGACGAGGCTTTGGCAGGCTTCGCAGACGCTATCGAAGTGCGGATTCTGCCGGAGGGCGGCATCGAGGTAACTGATAACGGACGCGGTATCCCCGTCGAAATCCATCCCACCGAAGGGGTCTCGGCGCTCACCGTCGTCCTGACAAAACTCAATGCGGGAGGCAAATTCGGTGGAGACGGCTACAAGGTGTCCGGCGGTCTACACGGAGTAGGCGTCTCGGTGGTAAACGCCCTCTCGAGCAAGCTCATAGCCGATGTTTACCGCGAGGGCTTCCACTGGCGGCAGTCCTTCACGCTCGGTGTCCCCGATGCCCCGCTGGAAAAATTAGAGGCCACCGACGCCACCGGCACCACCATCACGTTCTACGCCTCCAAAGAGATTTTTGAGACGACGAACTATTCCTATGACACGCTCTCGCGTCGTTTTAGGGAAATGGCCTTCCTAAACAAGGGCTTGCGAATCAAAGTCACCGACGAGCGTCCCATCGCCGACGAGGAAGGCGAAGACGAGCCGGAACGCGAACACACCTTCCGCTACGACGACGGCCTGATCGACTATGTGAAGTATCTCACCGGCAGCAAAGAGGTGGTAAACACCCAGGTCATCTCCATTGACGCCTATTCCGAAGAATCCCGGATGAGCTTGGAGTTGGCGTTGCAGTGGAACACCTCTTACTCCGAGAGTATCCACACCTTTGCCAACACCATCAACACCACCGAGGGCGGTGCCCACGAAGAGGGCTTTCGGGCGGCGCTGACGAACACGGTGAACAAGTGGGGTGAAACCTGGGGCTTGGTGAAGAAGCGCGAAGACCGGGTCACCGGCGACGACATCCGAAAGGGCTTGACGGCGATCGTTTCGGTCAAGCTCGAAGCGCCGCAGTTTGAAGGCCAGACGAAGACGAAGCTGGGTAACACCGAGGCAAAGTCCTTCGTCCAAAAGGTCGTCAATGATTTGCTCGGCGATTGGTTCGAGAAGAACCCGACCGAGGGCAAGGATGTCGTCCGCAAGGCTCAGGCAGAGGCCAGCGCCCGGATTGCCGCGCGCAAGGCCCGCGATCTGGCTCGCAACCGCAAAGGTTTGCTCAGCGGGGCCGGCGAATACGGAAAGCTCTCCGATTGCTCGTCCACCGAGCCTAGCGAATGCGAAGTTTTCATCGTGGAGGGCGACTCTGCGGGTGGCTCGGCCAAAGGTGGGCGGGATCCGCGCATCCAAGCCATCTTGCCGCTGCGGGGCAAAATCCTCAATGTCGAAAAGGCGCGCGAAGACCGGGCGTTGGCCAACCGGGAAGTCGCGGCAATCTTCAACGTGCTGGGTACCGGCATTAAAGACGACTTCGATATTGACAAGCTGCGTTATCACAAAATCGTGCTGATGGCCGATGCCGACGTTGACGGCGCACACATCCGCACGCTGCTGCTCACCTTGCTCTTCAACTACATCAGGCCGCTGATTGCGGCGGGCTACGTCTATTTAGCGCAGCCGCCGTTGTTTAGGCTGCGTTGGTCGAATGCCGCGCATGAATTGGCCTACACCGATGCCGAACGCGACGTTTTGCGCGATGCGGGGCTGGCTGCCGGTAAGAAACTGCCGAAGGAAAACCCGATCCAGCGATATAAGGGTTTGGGCGAGATGGATCCGCAGGATTTGTGGGACACCACGATGGATCCGGAAAAACGCACGCTCCTGCAAGTTACCTTGGACGATGCCGCGGCAGCTGCCGAAACGCTGCAGATTTTGATGGGCGAAGAGGTTGAGCCGCGTAAGCAGTTCATTCAACGCAATGCCAAAGACGTCCGCTTCCTCGACATTTAGGTGGTATTCCCATGAGCGATGAAATACAAGAGCACGAAGAAGTGGCAAACGAAGCTGCCGGAGTCTTCGACGATGGCGCGAATGCGGCAGTGGCAAAGGTTTCCAAGGTTGAGCTAATCGACCTGGATTCTGAAGTGCGGCGTTCATACCTCGATTACGCCATGAGCGTGATCGTGGGCCGGGCGCTCCCCGATGTGAGAGACGGCTTGAAGCCGGTTCACCGCCGGGTGCTGTATGCCATGTATGACGGCGGCTATCGTCCGGATCGCGGCTGGAATAAATGCTCGCGCATCGTCGGCGATGTTATGGGCCGTTTCCATCCGCACGGCGACTCGGCGATCTATGACACGCTCGTCCGCTTGGCCCAAAAGTGGGTGATGCGGGCGCCGCTGGTCTCCGGACAGGGAAACTTTGGGTCTCCGGGTAACGACAGTGCCGCCGCCATGCGCTACACCGAATGCAAGATGGCGTCGCTCTCGATGGAGATGGTGCGGGATATCAATGAAAACACCGTTGATATGCAGCCCAACTACGACAACAAAGAGCAGGAGCCGGTCGTTCTTCCGGCCCGCTACCCGAATCTTTTGGTGAATGGTTCCACCGGTATTGCCGTCGGTATGGCCACAAACATTCCGACGCACAATCTGCGGGAAGTGGCCGATGCGGTGCAGTGGGCGTTGGCTAATCCCGAAGCGTCGCGCGAAGAAGTCTTAGAGGCGGCGATAGAGCGGGTCAAGGGCCCGGATTTTCCCAATGGGGCTTTGATTGTCGGGCGAAAAGGCATCGAGGATGCCTATCGCACTGGTCGCGGGTCGGTCACCATGCGGGCCATTGTCGAGATTGAAGAAGACAGCAAGGGCCGTACCCAGTTGGTCGCCACCGAGTTGCCCTATATGTGCAACCCGGACAATTTGGCCGTCCGCATTGCCGAATTGGTCAAATCGGGAAAACTCACCGGCATTGCCGACATTCGCGACGATTCGTCTTCGCGTTCGGGCCAGCGTTTGGTGATCGTGCTCAAGCGCGACGCCCAGCCCCGCGTCGTCCTAAATAACCTTTACAAGCACACCTCGCTGCAAGACACCTTCGGCTGCAATATGTTGGCGTTGGTTGACGACGTGCCGCGGTTGCTGCGCCTTGACCAGTTCATCCGCTATTGGATTAGACACCAGATTGAGGTCATTCAGCGTCGGACGCAATTCAGGCTAGATGAGGCTGAGAAGCGCGCGCACCTAGATCGCGGTTTGGTTGCCGCGTTGAACAATCTGGATGCGGTTATCGCGTTGATTCGGGGATCGAAGAATGCCGATGAAGCCCGGGAGGGTTTGAAAGAACTGCTTGAGATCGACGACGTCCAGGCAAAATTCATTTTAGATACGCCGCTGCGTCGGCTCACAGCTCTAGATATTCAGCAGATTCGGGATCGTTTGGCGGAAATCGAAGGT
>JAITSW010000146.1 GCA_031287505.1 Propionibacteriaceae bacterium | reverse complement strand
ACTTGCCGTCGGCAAACAGGTTGGTGTCAAAATCGGGAGTGCCCGCGCCCTGTTCGGCACTCGGCATGACCTTGCCAGATTTCTCGACCAGCCACTTAGCCGCCTTGATTCCCTGGGCTGAGTTGAATGCGGTGGCCTTGCCGTCATCGCTGAGATACTTACCTCCGGCCTGGGCTACCGTCTTGTAGTACTCGTTGTAGCTGATCGGTTGGTAATCACCCCAGATTCCCTTTGCGGAGTCGGTGATCTTCTCGGCGGCGGCTTTTTCGTCCGCCCAGGTCCAGGACGGAGTCGGGTAGTCGACTCCAGCCGCGTCAAACAGGGCCTTGTTGTAGAACAACACCACATTAGAAAATGAGGACGGCAGCGCATACTGCGCGCCACCAGTCGCGTAGGCGTCAGCGAGGTTCTTCTGATAGACGGAGGTGTCAACTCCTTCGAGCGGCGCCAATACCCCGTTTGCCTGGTATGAGGTGTATTGCGCATATTCGATATCGAATACGTCGGCGGTGGTGCCCGCCGCGACGTCGGTTTGCAGCGCGGTGAAATAGTCCGCATAGGGCAGCGTCTTGACTTCTACGGCGATATTCGGGTTTTCGGCGGAGAAAGCTGCGGCGATGGCAGCGAGATTCTCCTCGTTGCCGCCGTTGGAGATGAAATTCGAGTAGGTGATGGTGACTTTCTCTCCGGCTGTGTTCGCGGAACCGCTGGGGGAGTTGGTTGGGTTGCCGCCGCCCGCGCAGGCTGCGAGACTCAATGAGAGGCAGGCGACCACGCCAACTCGGACTAGATTCTTTATGCGTGACATAGTTGTTTCCTTTTCTTGTCGGTTATTTGATGCCGGTGTTGGCTACGCCTTGGATGACGTACTTTTGGGCAAATAGGTAGATTGCGAGCATTGGCAGGATTGAGATGATTGAACCGGACATCATCACATCCCATTGGGTTGTGTACTGGCCCTGCATACCCGCAAGGGCCAGCGGCAGCGTCTTGAGTTCTTCCGATCTGAGGATGACCAGCGGCCACAGAAATGAGTTCCAACTGTTCATGAACGCGAACACCGTCAGAGTGGCTAGAGACGGGCCGACCAGCGGCAGGATTATCTGTGCGAAGATACGCAGATGGCCGGCACCGTCGATACGGGCAGCCTCGTCCAACTCCCGCGGCACCGAGTTCATGGCCTGCCGCAGCAGGAACACCCCAAAGGCGCCAGCCATGCCGGGCAGCAATACGCCAAGGTATGAGTCGACCAATCCGAGGTCCCGCATCTGCACGAACAGCGGAACCATCAGCACCTGCATCGGAATCATCATGGTGCCCAAATAGATCGCGAATACCACTCCTCTGCCTCGAAATGGCATCCGGGAAAAAACGTAGGCGGCCATCGAACTGGTGATTAGCTGCAGCGCGGTGGTGGCTATCGCCAGACCGAGCGAGTTCAGAATGACCCGGGCAAACGGAGTTTTTTGGAATAACTCCAGATAAGCCGCCCAGGAGGGGTTTTCCGGAATCAGTCGCGGAGTCGCCGACAGGCCGGCCCCAGGTGAAATCGAGGTGGTGAACGTCCACAAAAACGGGAAGAACATCACGCAGGCACCCAGGATCACCGCTACCAGCAGAATCGGCTTCCAAGCTTTCTTTCGCCAACTGCCCACCGCTTGGCGGGTCTTGGCGGCGGTGGTCTCAGGCATAATTCACCCATTTCCGCTGCCCAACCATTTGGACGACGGTGACGGTGAGGACCATTAAAAACAGCAGCCAAGACAGCGCTGAAGCCATGCCCGCCTGCGAGTAGCGGAAAGTCAGGTCATAGACCTGCTGGACAACCACGGTGGATGCCCCGGCAGGGCCGCCTCCGGTCATCGCATACACCTGGTCGAACACCTGGAAGCCGTTGATCAGCGAGATCACCACTACAAAGAACGTGGTGGGTGAGAGCATCGGCAATGTGATGTGACGCAGTCTCGCCCACCAGCTAGCACCGTCTATCCGTGCGGCTTCGTAGAGGTCTTGCGGTATGGCTTGCAGCCCGGCAAGCAGAATGATCATTACAAAACCGAGGTCTTTCCAAGCCGATGCCAAAATGATCGACGGCATTGCCCAAGCCGGATCCGTCCACCAGCCGGGGCCGTCAACTCCAAATAGGCCGATCACATAGTTGACGATGCCAACTGAGGGGTTGAGCAACCAGCGCCATACCAGGGCGACCACTATCCAACTCGTCACAACTGGCAGAAAGTACAGACCGCGCAAGAAGTTGCGGAACGGGATCGCGGCATTCAGCGCAATGGCGAGCCCTAGTCCGCCCACATAGACCAAGGGCAAGTACCCCGCTATGTAGTAGAGGGTGTTTCTGAGCGCCTGCGCCGTGTCTGGGTCTTGCAGCAGGTGTTGGTAGTTGCCTAGGCCCACCCATTGCATCGGGGAAAGCAAATTCCATTTGTGCAGCGATGTCCACAAGGCCCCGAACATGGGATAGATAGTGAAATAGGCCAGCGGCAGCGCGCTGGGCAGCAGAAATAGCAGCACTGTCAGCGCATATTTGATCTTGTTCGACCGGGTTGTTTTTGCCGTTTCCTTTGTTGGCACTTCGGTCGCGAGTGTCATTGCCTTGCCTTTGTGGTGACGTCTGCCGCACCTGGCTGGGCTGATTTAGCCAAACGCCGGCGAATCCATTGCCCTTGGTCGCCAGACAGGCCTTGTTCGTCAAAGGGGGTGGTTAACACTAGGCAGGCAGCCCCTTGCGCCCATCTGTCGTCCTGCCAAGACTCCACCGCGACCGGAATTCCGCGTTTTGCGGGAACTAGGCAAGAACGCAGTGCCGGTTCGAACCCGTACATCCAATGCTGCCAAGACTCTGCCCCCTCGCCAAGGATAATGACGACTTCTGGATCCAAAGTGTTCACAACGCCGGCAAGCGCCCGGCCTAGTAGATGTCCGGCTTCGGCAAAAATCTTTTGGGCATCCGGATCGCCGCTGTCTGCCCGATCGCGCAACACGCCGAGGGTCTCGGATCCGGTCAACACCCCGCGTTTGCGGGCTTGGTCGACTAGCGCCTGCTGGCCGATGACTGCCTCCAAGCAGCCGTGCCCCCCACATTGGCACAGCGGGCCGTTTTCAATGGTCGGGATATGGCCGATCTCACCGGCCACACCTGAATGGCCTCGGAATACCACGCCGTCGGCGATGATGCCGGCGCCGACACCAGTGCCGATTGTCACCACTAAGGCGTTGGCATGCCCCTTCGCCTGTCCGTACAAGGCCTCTGCGGCGGCAAGGGCGTTGACGTTGTTGTCCACCAGCACCGGCAAGTCGAAAGCCTCGCGGAGTCTTGCCCCCAACGGCAACCGCGACCAGCCGAGTTGCGTCGACTCGACCGTGCCCACCGACTGCTCGTCGATATTGCCAGGAATAGCCACCCCAATGCCAAGTAGCCGGGTGCTGACCGAACTGTTGATGAAAATTCGCAGTAACCCAATCAATGTCTCAACCGCTGTCATTGTCGAAGCGTCGAACGGCTCAGTCGCCGACCGCAAAACCGTCCCGGTTATCCCGACTTCAACCACGGTGATGTGGTCTGCGACCACTTTCACGCCGATCGCCCCGCCCGCGTCCACCACCAAGCCCAATAGCCGGGCCGGCCTCCCACCTCTGGAGGGGGAATACTCCAGCTCGGAAATCAAGCCTTCGTTCAACAGGTCTTTGGTGAGTTGAGTCATTAAAGCAGGTGAAACGCCCAGGCTCCGGGCCAGATCCGCGCGAGACGTGGGGCCGTGGCTGCCGATGAAGGTAAGCACCGCCGACCGGGTCATGTCGGTTCTAGCCGAAGACTGCATGGAGAACCTCTTTGTTCAGTACTAAATAAAGTACCTTCAGACTATGGGCTCTGGGAAAGGTTGTCAACCCATTGAAATCACAGTTTGATAACGCAAAAAGCTGCTTTTGTGAGCAGATTGAATGGGAAGGAACGCCTGGATGCCGGAATTAGAACGGCAGTTACTTAGTACGCAACTGAATAAATACAGCAGGCTTAGAGCACTTGGGGGCGGGGTGCCCGCTGTTCAGCGCATTCCGGCACCTCGCCCGCAACACGATAAAGCCGTCAGGTGCGATATGGCGCGACGTCAACTATGAGAAGAGCCTAAGAGTTGCGGATTTATACCCCGGGGGGTATTGTTTTGGTCATGGCTACCCTCGAAATCACCAGCGACAACCTCCAACACGCCATCGCCGCCGACATCGTGCTGCTCGACTTCTGGGCAGGTTGGTGCGGGCCGTGTCGAGCCTTCGGGCCGGTGTTCGACCGGGCATCCGAGGCGAACCCCGACATCGTCTTCGGCAAGGTCGACACCGAGGCCGAGCGGGAACTGGCGGCGGGTTTCCAGATCACCTCGATCCCGACGCTGATAGCGTTCCGGGGTGGAATCATGGTCTACTCTCAGCCCGGAGCGCTCAACTCCGTCCAGCTGAATTCGCTGATCGAGCAGATCCGCGGCCTAGAGGTGGCCGCTATCCGCTCCCAGAAGCCACAGCACCCCGCTGCGGGGGCTGCCTGATGCATATCGTGATTGTGGGTGGCGTCGCAGGCGGGATGAGCTGTGCCGCACGAGCCCGTCGGCTTGACGAGCGGGCCGAGATCATCGTGCTCGACCGCGGCGACCACGTTTCGTTCGCGAACTGCGGACTGCCCTACTTCGTGGGCGGTGAAATCGCCGACCGGGATAAGCTGCTGATCCACACCCCAGATTCGCTCAAGGCAGCGCTCAACTTGGACGTCCGCACCCGTCACGACGTCACCGGTTTGGACGCCAAAGCTCAAACGGTCACCGTCCGCACCGAATCCGGAAGCGACACTATCGGCTACGATGCGCTTGTCCTATCGCCGGGCGCGCAGATGATCCGCCCACCGCTGCCGGGGCTGGATTCCCCTCGGGTGCACAGCCTGCGTACTGTTGGCGACGCCGAAACGCTGCATGATCTGGCCACCCGGGGTGCAAAACGCGCGGTGGTGCTCGGAGCGGGCTTCATCGGCCTGGAGGCTGCCGAAGCGCTCGCCCGCCGAGGCCTGGCCGTGAGCGTGGTCGAGTTGGCCGGACATGTGCTGCCGCCCCTCGAGTCCGAACTCGCCGCTCTGGTTACCGCTGAGTTGCGCCGTCTGGGCATTACCGTTCGCGACTCGATAGCCGCCACAGCCATTGAATCTGGTGCCGAACATGACACGGTCATCCTGGCCGACGGCAGCCAGATCAACGCCGACCTCGTCATATTGTCGGTCGGGGTTCGTCCCGACACTGCTGTGTTCGAAGCCTCCGGCGTCGCCTGCGAGCGCGGTGCGATCATCGTCGACGAGCACGGACGCACCAACCTCCCCGGTGTGTGGGCGATCGGGGACGCGGTTCTCAGCACCGACGCGGTTTTGGGCCTCCGTCGCCCGGTGGCCCTGGCCGGCCCGGCCAACCGCGCCGGACGGCTGGTCGCCGACGACATTGTGCGTCCCGACATCGCCCGCCCGATCCCGCAACCTCTGGGCACCGCTATCGTGAGGGTCGGCGATCTGACCGCAGCCATGACCGGTGCGAATCACACTGCTTTGGAGGCTCGGGGAATCGGCCACCACACCATCCACCTGCATCCCAACCAGCATGCCGGCTATTTTCCAGATGCCCACCAGATCCACCTCGTCGTCCATTTCCGGGATTCCGACGGACGGCTACTGGGTGCGCAGGGAGTTGGCAGGGAAGGGGTCGATAAGCGAATCGACGTGCTCGCTGGCGCTATCCGCAACCGCGCCGCCGTCGACGATCTGATAGACCTCGACCTGTCCTACGCTCCGCCCTATGGAAACGCCAAAGACCCGGTGAACATGGTGGGCATGATCGGCGAAAACCTCCGCAACGGCACCACCCGGCTCTGGTACCACTGGGATCTCGAGCAGGTGGCGAAGACCGCTTTGATCCTCGACACCCGCAGCCGCGACGAGTTCGCCGCCGGCCATCTGCCCCAGGCGCTCAATATTCCCCACACCGAACTGCGGGCCCGCCTTGGTGAAGTCACGGCGACCGCGGCTGGCCGTCCGGTGCGGGTGATGTGCCAGTCTGGGGTGCGCTCCTATCTCGCGCACCGCATCTTGGCCGACAACGGCTTCGACTCCGCCACCCTCTCCGGAGGCATCATCACTTTGCGGGATGCTCTAGGCCCGCAGGCTGGCGACCTGCTGCAAACCGCAACCACGTTCCAAGGAGGCACCCATGGTTAGCCACAGCATCGACGCCCAGAAGAAGATTCTCAACCGGCTGCGCCGCGCTTCAGGCCAACTCAACGCCGTCATCGCCGCCGTTGAATCTGGCGCTGCCTGCCGCGACGTCGTTATCCAGCTCGCTGCCGTCCGCAGCGCCCTCGACAAGGCCGGCTTCACCATCATCTCCACCGCTATGAAAGACTGCCTCGCCGAACCCGACGGCGAGAACGGTGAAAGCACCACACCCGAACAGGTTGAGAAGCTGTTCTTGATGCTTTCCTGACACCCGGCAACTTGCCTATTACAACACCCAACCCATCCTGGGAGGACCACTATGTGTACCGCCGCTACCTGCCGCTTCTGCGGCAAAACCACCTGGGCCGGCTGCGGCCAGCACGTCGACCAGGTCATGCGCGACATCCCCAAAGACCGGCGCTGCCCCGGACACCAAAACGAACGCCCCGCCGGATTCTTCCGCTCGCTGTTCAGCCGCTAATCTTGAGATACGCCGCCCTGCTTCGGGTTGTCGTGGTTGACAACGTGCCGAATTCGGCCAGGCGTAAGCGGAATTGTTGAGGGGAGAGTAGGCCTGTGACAACATATGTCGCGCTGCTGCGGGGTGTCAATGTTGGCGGCAACAACAAAATCAGCATGAAAGAGCTGGGCGCGGAGTTTGAGTCGCAGGGTTTCGCCAATGTTCTCACCTATATCAACAGCGGCAATATTCTCTTCGATAGCGGCATCGCGGATGTTCGAGAAGTCAAAGCAGCCTGCGAAGCCGTGATTTTGGAGCGGTTTGGGTTGGATATCGCTGTCGCAATACTGGCCGCCGGGGAGCTTGTGGACGCCATCGCCCATGCGCCTAACTGGTGGGGCAGATCGCCCAACGCCGAACCGGACGCAAAGAGGGACGTCCAAACAGGCGTGAAGTCGGGGGCGAAGCATAATGCCATTTTTGTCATTTCGCCGATGTCCGCCGCGCAGGCGTGCGCGTCGATGGGTGAACCCAAGCCGGAGGTTGAAAAGATCGCGTACCACGGCTGCCTCATCTTTTGGACGGCTCAGCTGGCAACCTTCAACCAGACCCGCTGGGCAAAGGTGGTCAATAACAAAGAGGTTTACAATGCCATCACCATCCGAAACGCGAACACGGCATACAAACTGGCGGAGTTAGCTAAGGCGCGGATGTGTTTAGAGCCGGAGAAATAAAGTCGCTTTCCAGGTGGCAAAATATCGGGAGTTGCCCCGGTGGCACGCGGGTGTTTCTCCGCGTTTCGACATCTCTAGACTATCGTCTGCCGATGACATTTCCGGGCGGGTGTCCGCCGCTCACATCGGCTTCAGGTTGTCGTTCAACCGAGCAACGATTCTCTCAAAGTCCCGTTCCCTGGCTTCCCCGGTCTTGAACGACAGGTACCGCCTCGTGTACGTGCGGCGGACTGACGGTGCCATGGAGGCGAAGTTCTCTTGCGCGGGCGAGATGCCGGCCAATTTCGCTTCGAAGTCCGCTACCTGGCTGTCAGTGACAGGCTCGGCCTTAGGCGAATCCCATATTCCTGCCTTCTTCGCCGAGTCAACGGCGTCTTCACCCGCGTGAGTCATAAGCCCCTGGTCGCGGAGTGTGGCCACCAGCGCCTTGTTCTTCTCAGACCAGACGCTCTTGGGTCGCCGCGGGGCGAAGTATTTCAGGTACCTGGTTTCGTCGATGCTTCGCATCTGCCCGTCGATCCATCCGAAGCAAAGGGCTTCCTCAAGGGCGTCGCCGGCCGACAGCGTGACGACGGCGTTCGCCTTCCCAAACACCAGCCACACGCCGCCGCTCGTCGCGCCGTTCTCCTCAAGCCATGCCCGGAACTCGGCTCGCGTTGAGAACAGCAACTCAGGTCGAGTCGCCAAGTCAGCCATGCTCCTCCTCCCCGGCTGTTCCGGTACAGACAGGCAGCAACCCGACAATCACCCCTTTTATCAAAGCCCTACGCATCCGGCGGCGAACTCTCAAGCGAGGCCGAGGCAACAGCAAAGCCGTCAAGCACTTGCAATCCAACGGCAGGCATTCCGACAAGACAAGCGGACACTATCTCGTCACGGCTCGCTCCGGCCTGCTGAGCCATCTGGACGTGGAAGGCAATACCACCGGTCAGCCCGGCTGCTGACAGCACGGCCAGGTAGGCCAGGTGACGGGTCTTCTCGTCCAACGCAGACTCAATGCCAGCGGTCTGGACGAATCCCATATGGGCTTTCGCGGTCTCGGGGAACTGTTGCCCGAACAACATGAAGCCGTTGCTCACAGTGGCGGCCATATCATCTCCTCATGGTTGTGCGAAGTTCAACCCTTTCATATCACAGCCTGGAGCTGTTGTGACATTGAGCATTTCGAGCAGCGTCAACTACCAACACGTCGGCGCAAAGTGCGGTGCCTTGCTGCGAGCCGTTGGCGATAACGATGCGCTCAGCCGGACAAGTGACTCCCTTCTTGGCCAGGTCAGCAGACACCCATTCGCGCAGCGGCGCGTACCCGTCACTCGGGCCGTACTGCAAAGCACCCACCCCATCGGTGGACAGCACTCCTCGAAACCGGCTGATTCAGACCCCGACCACACCCTCGATTGGGATGAGCCGCAAATGGCTACAGTTATAAACATGGCGAACAGTCCTCAGGTGAGCGCATACGGCTCCGCGCGCGATCTGCCTTCGGTCCAAGAGATGGAACAGCAGCTCGCCGCGTTCAAACTGCTCGGCATCCTGTTGCCCAAGGAGCAACGGAACCAGGTCAAGGAATTGGAACGCGAGCACAGACGCATCACAGGACTCGTCGACGCGTTCTACGATCTTCTCGGAACGCGAAACTGGGTGTTCACCGGCGACCTGAACCTACCCGCGATCAAGCACATCGTTGACGCTGACGACGCCGACACCGCCGAGACACGCCTCATCAGCTACTACAAAGAAGACGGCCGGATCGCGTTCCCGCTCCGACGCCTACATCGTTTCGACGCGATGCGGCCGCGCATCGGGTTGCTCCAGAAGGCGCTCACGGACTACGAGGCCGGCCGCTACTACAGCACTGTGCTCGTGGTCCTCTCAGTGATGGACGGCTTCGTGAACGATCTCGACACAGCAGCCCGTCAAGGACTCCATGCCCGCCCTGTGGAGGACATGGTGGCGTGGGACAGCGTGGCCGGTCACCACCTGGGCCTGAGCCACGCCCACCAGTCCTTCCTCAAAGGCTTCTACAAGACCGACACCAACGAAGTGACCGACCTGTTCCGCAACGGCATTATGCACGGCACCTTGCTCAACTTCGACAACGAGATCGTCGCCACCAAGGCATGGAACCGCCTCTTCGCCGTCGCCGATTGGGCTGACTCACGGGAGCGTCAGGCGAAGCCCGTCGAACCGACACCCACACTGCGCGAGTCGTTACGTCAATGGAAGAACGTTCAGGACCAGAAGGCTCGAATCGAGGAATGGCAGCCCCACGAGTACGAGCCCGACCCGGCCGCTGAGGAGCAGCCCGAAGTTGCGCAGACCTGTAGCGATTTCCTAGCGAAGTGGAAGAAGCGACAGGGGGCGCCGGTCGGTGCTCACTTCATGGAACTCGGAAGCACACGGTCATCGGTAGGCAAGCTCGCCCTCCTCGCCAAGGACTTGTACGAGGCGCTTGAACTGTCGGAATGGGCAGTCCTACGCATACGCCACGTCGCCGCGGCTGTCGCACACACC
>JAITSW010000131.1 GCA_031287505.1 Propionibacteriaceae bacterium | reverse complement strand
GTGCAAGCCGCGAACTTTGTCTATGGTCGCGACGGAGCCTACCCCCCCCATTTGATTCTCGGCTATTCCAACAATATTGAGCAGCGCAGCAAAGGAAATTTAGCGGTGAGCTTCATGATTGTGGGCTGCCTACTGAGTGCTTTTCTTTACCATCTCGGTTTGTTCTGCCTCAATCGCAGCCGAAAAACCGTCTTGGTCTTCTCCTTGTGCTGCCTGCTGTTGGCGACGATGAACAAGAAGCTAATCTTGCTGCTTTTCCCGCAGTACAACTGGTTTGTCGTCATCCGTATCGAGTATGTGGTGCATTTCTTGACCTTTGCCATGCTCGTGTTGTTCTTGGAGATGCTGCACCCACGACTCTTACACCGGGCAGTGACGCGCGTATATTACGCTCTGGCTCTGGGCTACATTTTGAGCACTTTGATGCTGGACTCCACTGTCTTCACTGGCTTGCTTAGCTATTTTGAAGCTGCTTCTGCGCTGATGATCTGCTACGTAGTCGTACGGCTGGCTATGGCGCTCCGCAGGGGAAAGCTGCAAATCTGGCTATCTTTTGCGGGCGTACTGGTATTGGGTTTGCTCGGCATGAACGACATGCTTTATTTTCGGGGAATAATGTCGATTGCCCCGATAGCTGGACAGTTCTTTATGACTCCCATCGGTATGGTGTTTTTCGTCTGCTGCTACTCAATGGTGCTGTCTATCGAATACGCACAAATCGAGCGGGAAATGCTTGACGCACGCGAAAAACAGCAACAACTTGCAGCGGAAAACACGACTCTGGATCGGGTGAATCGGATGAAAACCGACCTGATGACGACCATCTCCCATGAGGCGCGTACCCCTCTTGCGGTAATGGCCAGCTACTCCGGTCTGGTTTCCATGGAGCTTCGCGCCCAAGGGGTAGATGCCCAGACTGCCGCTGATCTGGATCAAATCGTATTTGAGGCAAAGCGGGTAGCGGACTTGATTGACTCGATGAAACGGCTTGTCCTACGCTCTGAGGAAACTTCGCGACGCGTCCCGCTTAACATCGCAGAAATTGCTTCACAGACCGCCAGGTTGTATCAACCTATCTTGGAACGCACCGGGGTGGAACTGCTCGTCGAAATCCCAGAAACTGCGCCGGTGGTATTGGGGAGTCCGGAAGAATTGACCCAGGTGTTCTTCAACCTGCTCCAAAACGCGAAAAATCACACTCCAACTGGCTGGGTCACGGTAACTCTCACCAGCGATGGGGAAGCCGTAACCACCAGTATCGCCAACACCGGAGCGAGCATCCCTGCCGAAATCATGCCCCACCTGTTTGAAAAGGGAGTTCGTGGCGACAAGGGCGGAGACGGATTAGGGCTGGCTATCTGTAAAGAAATTGTGGAAAACCATGACGGGACAATTACCCTCGTAAGTGAACCCGGCATCGGGACAACAGTTACTTTCATTTTGCCCGCATACCATGAGGGCAGAACTGATGGAAACTAACCGAACCGTCCTTCTCGTTGAGGACAATGCCGACCTCAACACAGTAAACAGCCGCATACTCAAACTTCGGGGTTATGAAGTTTTCACCGCGTTGACGCTTCGGGAAGCGCGAAAGCTGCTAACAATATGCGAACCAGACATTATTTTGCTGGATGTGATGCTTCCGGACGGCGACGGAATCGCCTTCTGTCGGGAAATTCGAGACAAGGTAACGGCACACATCATATTCCTAACCGCAAAGACCGAGCATGAGGACCTGATTAAGGGCTTGGCAGAGGGCGGGGATGACTACATCACCAAACCATTTCACCCCGAAGAACTGTTGGCGCGCATCGAGGCAGCTACGCGCCGCAGAACGATAGGAAGCCTTTCGACAAGACCGCTTGTTCGGGGAACTTTGTCTCTTGACCTGGCAACTTCACAAGCCTTCGTCTCGGACGTGAAACTACCGTTGACACCAAAAGAGTTCGCATTGTTGTACCTGCTACTACGGCACGCGGGTAAACCACTGAATAAATCCTGGCTGTACCAAAGAGTCTGGAAGCAGCCCATGATGGGTGACAGTCAGGCGCTTTGGCAACAAATGTCCCGCCTGAGACGAAAGTTGGAAGCTGCCAGCAACGGTCGAGTAACTATCTTTTCCTCCCGCAGCGAAGGCTACGCTCTGAACGTAATAGAGCTGCGCTAGCAACCATTTCACAAGGAGTTATGTGCGAACTTGACGATTTCGTCAGCTTCGCTTTTTCTTGCCTTGTCCTAGTTTTCTTCATGGTATTTTCGACTGGCCGTGATCCACAGAAGGAATACGGCAAAGACTAGATCTCTACCAACAGTTGTCATTGACAAAGGAAGAAAACGATGCAGAAAGTAATGAAACCACTCTCAGCGATCCTCGCTGCGTTTGCGTGCCTATTCGCTCTCTTTGCGGTAACCGCATGCAGCAGCGAAAGCGCAGCCGACAAAGCCTATACTGCTTGGGCTTCAACCGAGCAGCCAAAGATTGATGAAGCAAGCACCCGGCTGAAGGAGCCGCTGCTTGCTGGCGATATCAACGCGATGAAAGAGTATCTCGGAATACTCCAGTCGACAACCGAAAAGTTTGCAGCCATCGACCAGTCACAGTTGACGGGCGAAAAGAAGACTGCCTATCCCGAGCAACTGGCCGGAATGCAAGCCAACATCGAAGCGTTGCAGGCCAAAATAACTGCCTCGGAGGGGCAACAGCCGGTTGATCAAGGACAAGGTGAGACAGAACAAGGTGAGACAGAACCGGAAGAAACAGTCGAAGATGAAGGCGAAGCTGAGGAATAGTTAGCAGTCTCTTAGAACGCATCCCCGACGGCGCAAACACCAGCGCCGTCGGGGATACCTGTCTTAAGACGAGTAAAACCAGGTAGGCGTCGGGGTAGCGATAGGTGACGGCGGTCACCCCCATGCGGACGCGAAAGACCTTGCCCTACCCTGAGCCGGTCGAATAGGTAATAGGTTCCCTTCGCGGGCACTAGTATTGTCGGGTGCTCAGGGGCAGGGAAGTCGTGGCGGGGTCGCTGCTGTACTGCTATTCGGGACTCGCGACTGGCTCATATCTCGGATCACTGGCAACCTTGCAGCAATCCCTCGAGTTGGCACCTTGGCACATCTCGCTATTCTTCACCATCGCAGGCCTGAGCTCCATAATCCTGTTGCAAATCACTGGCAGGCTCGCTGACAAGTATGGTGCCCGTCGCGTGGGCGTCTTTGGAATCATCCCGCGGGCTGTCGGTCCGCTTATCTTCGCATTCGCGCCCGATCTGTGGTGGCTGCTGTTTGCGGGAGTTTGCCTTGGGGCGGGGGCAGGCTGTCTGGACGTCGCCGTGAACGTGCTGGGGGTTCAAGCTGAACGACGCCGGCAACGTCCGGTCATGAGCTTTTTGCATGGCATGTGGGCAGTTGGCAACCTACTGGGCGCGTTGGCCACCGTGGTGGTATCCCAGATATTCAAGCTCACCCCCGTGCCGACTATGCACGTGGTGGTGATGGGCGCGGCAATCATCGGGGCGTTTGCGTTCACAGCTGCTTGGATAATCACCCCAGAAACTGAATTCAGCGAACCTCAGCGAGACGCGCACGGCAAGGTTCGACTCCCCATAGCGGCAATCATGCTGGCTCTGATGGCGATACCCATCGGCCTCGCTGAGGGAGTCGCCTTCGATTGGCCTGCTATCCACATTGCCACAGTTACCCAGGTGGATTCCAGCACTGCTTCTTTGGGGGTAACGGCGATGTCGCTGTTATTCATGATAATCCGCCTCGTGGGAGACCCCATCGTGGCCAAGCTGGGTCGTCGAACGACCGTGCGGGCTGGCTGTGTGGTAGCGATAGCCGGATTCCTCATCACGGCTTTCGGATCGGGTCTGGTGCTCCTGCTTGGCGGCTGGGCGCTGGTTGGCATGGGTTTGGGCATCATTTCGCCACAGATCTACGGTGCGGCCGCCCACATCGGCAGCGGACGGGGTTTTGCCACCGTTGTGACTTTCAACTACGGGACGTCGCTGGTCGCCCCATTGATGATCGGCCTGCTTATCGAGTTCATCGGCATCCAGTACGCCATGATTCCCACGGCCGCGCTGCTGTCGGCCTTGCTTTTCTTCGCCAAGGCCATGCCGTAGGCGTCATATAGGCATTGCGGAGCGCCGCATAAGGAATACCGCCAATGTGGTTTGCCTGCATCAACGCCCTAGGAGATTTTGCGGGCCTAGTTGGCGTGGGAGGTCTGGGCGTCACTGGCCGCTGGGCAGAATTGGCAATAGCGACATGGCCGATTGCCTGGAATTTTGGATCTGGCTGGGATGCGGTCTTCTACCAGACTCACAGCATGATGCCAGACCCGATGAAAGAGGCGTTCTATCGCTTAGTGTGGCAGTTGACTTGACCGACTAGCCGCGGCCGCCACCTGACGAAGAACCGCCCCCACCGCCGCCTGATGAAAAGCCACCACCACCGCCTGATGAAAAGCCGCCACCACCACTTGAGAAGTGGCCACCACCTCCCGAGAAGCCGCCTCCGCCAGTACTCACGGTAACCGGTGGATGATAGACCTGCGCTGTCCGGGTGCCGATAACGGCGTACTCGACATTTGAAACATCAATGGACACACCGGCGAGCCGAAGTTCATTGCCTTTCACTTTGGAGAGAGAATACCTGGATCTGATGATGGCGAAAAACACTGAAATGGCGATGAGGGACACAATGAAAATACCAAGCATCAGCCCATATGAAAATGTCCCAAAATCCCGTAACCGGAAGATAGCCCCATCTAGAATTGCGTTCAGCCGTTCATAAACCAGCCTGTCGGTAGATACCGGTACTTTGCCCTTCGCCTCTTCGAAGATCTCATCCTTTACGCCGCTGGTAAAGAATCCGTCAGCGGTAGACCCATGTGAGGTGATCCAAGTGAAAGGGACGGGATCCTGAATATCCATGACGATAACCAGGCCATCAGGGCATGTCTTTCGATCATAGGCAGTTGTGCCCAATTTTGAGTCGAGTATTTCGTCGTTGTATTCGGTAAGCGTTACCTCACAGTGGTAATCAGAGTCTGCGGGTGAACATTTGTCGTTCACCAACACAACGCCGAGATAGTGAAAATTCAGCTTTTTACCGATTTCAACAGCCTTCGCTTGCAACCGGCTAACCTCGAGAGGTGTTAGGTCCCGCTCTAGACCTTCAGGATTAGTGCTCGAGTACTGCGACAGCGTGACAATTTCCACGTTGGCAGTCGAAAAATCCGTGTTCTGGGGCAATAGGTTCTTTGCAATGAAGAGGTTGCCAACCATATAGGACCCGATAAAGAATGCCGCCGAGAAAACGGATACCAAGACGATGTACAGAACCGTCTTCCCTCCCGACGCATTTCCCAATAGCTTTTTCGGAGTTTGCCTCATCCCGCCAATCCCGTCAATCTCGCGAATTCGAATATGAAGCCGCCCGCCGCCATGAGGGCTGCGCACCCGGCTATGAAAATCGAGCTCTTCTTCCAATCAACAGGAAGAACCCCGGACGAGTGGCCGTTCTGCCCATTCACCGCAAAAAAGTAGACCCGCTCTTCATCTTTGTCGACATAGGTTAATAGCCAAACAGGTGCCAAGACGTATCCGACCATTGATTCATACGATGAGAACCTTGAAGAGGTGACCACCGGAAACCTCGCGCTCAATTCAGAATGGGCAACATCTTGGGTAGCGCTGACGATACCTCCGGCAATTGTGTTGAAATCGATGTCCCTATGCTCAGCGTTGTAGCCATTCAAATAGAAATAGTTGAACTGCTTCAAACGCGGATACCTCCAGTCAAAAGGCCTCACTGAGTTCACGATAACCTCATTGACGATCTCCTCAAGGGCAACCTTCTCCTGATCGTCAAGATAAGCCGTGAAGGGGCCTTTTAATTCAAAGGTCTCATAGTCTTTGTATTCGGTTCTCCCATTCCAGCGGGTGCGCGCCAGCCGCTCCCCTGTCCCGTAAACCTCGCCGTTAAACCTGGAATCCAGCACATAGAAGGGGTAATAGATTGGCTTGATAACGAGATTCTCAATATCGCCGAAGCCCTTACGCACAAAATGATGCTTT
>JAITSW010000110.1 GCA_031287505.1 Propionibacteriaceae bacterium | reverse complement strand
AATTTGACGCCCTGATGCAAGAGTTGACGGCCATCGAAGCCGAGTATCCCGCTCTGCTTACCCCATCGTCCCCCACCCAGCAGGTTGGCGGTTGGGCAGGGGCAACTTTTGCGCCGGTGGAGCACCTTGAACAGATGTATTCGCTAGACAATGTCTTTTCTTATGAGGAGTTGGCTGGCTGGGAGCAACGGATTTTTCGGCTTGTTGACGAGGCTGCCGTAAGCGCGGCGGGGTATCTGTGCGAGATAAAGATTGACGGTCTCGCCCTTGATCTGGTCTATCGCAATCGCCAGTTGGTTTCCGCCGCCACTAGGGGAGATGGCGTCACCGGTGAGGATGTGACGCAAAATGTGCTCACGATTGCGGCTATTCCGCAGTTCCTTGCGCCCCAGGCTCCCGATTTGGTGGAGGTGCGCGGCGAGGTCTTCATGCGGGTTGGTGACTTTGAAGAACTCAATGCCGGTATCGCTCGCGAAAATGAGCGTAAGGCTCAAGAAAATGCCGGTAGGGCGGAGCGTGGCGAGCGGCTGCTGGCAATGGGCCAACTCTTTGCCAATCCGCGAAATGCGGCGGCAGGTTCGCTGCGTCAAAAAGACCCAAGGGTGACGGCGTCGCGACAGCTTTCGTTTTACAGCCATGGCTTTGGCGCCGTAAGCGAGCGGGGTAATTTTGTGCGGCAGTCTCAGGGCTACGATTTGCTCAAAGAGTGGGGAATCCCGACTAGCCCCCATACCAAAGTCGTCCACACATTTGCCCAGGTATGGGAGTTTATTGAGCACTACAAGACAAATCGCCATGCGATTGAGCATGATCTTGACGGAGTAGTGGTCAAGGTTGACGATCGGGCTCTGCAACTTGAGCTGGGTTCCACATCACGGGCGCCCCGTTGGGCGATTGCCTACAAATATCCGCCTGAAGAAGTGACTACCAAGCTGCTAGATATTCAAGTCGGGGTAGGGCGCACCGGCAGAGTCACGCCGTTTGCGATTATGGAGCCGGTGAGCGTTGCCGGCTCGACAGTGCGACGAGCCACTTTGCACAATCCGGCGGAGGTGATTCACAAGGGGGTGTTGATCGGCGATACCGTGATTTTGCGCAAGGCCGGCGATGTCATCCCAGAGGTGGTTGGCCCGATAATTTCCGAGAGAAACGGCTCCGAGCGGGCCTTCGCGATGCCGACGCTCTGCCCGTCTTGCGGGTCGCCCTTGGCACCCGAAAAGGAAGACGACGCGGATATTCGCTGCCCGAATCAACGCTCCTGCCACGCGCAGCTCAAAGAGCGGCTCTCGCATTTGGGAGCCAGAGATGCCCTTGACATTGAGTCTTTGGGGGATAAGACGGCCGACGCGCTGCTTTTGGATGGCCTCATTCAAGACGAAGGGGATATCTTCGATCTCACACCGGAGATTTTGTTGGGCAGCTGTTACTTCACCAAGGGCGCTGCCGGGGGAAAAGCCCTTCGGGAGAATGCTCTTACTCTGCTTGCCAATTTGGAAGCGGCGAAGACCCGTCCGTTCGCTAGATTTTTGACCGCGCTTTCCATTCGCCATGTCGGTAAGGGTGTTTCTCCAACACTTGCGGCAGCCTTCCCGTCGATTCAGGCGCTCGAGGCGGCATCAATCGAGGAATTGTCTTCGGTGGACGGTGTTGGTTTGGTTCTAGCTGAGTCGATAGCGCAGTGGTTTACCGTTGATTGGCATCGGGAGATTGTCGCAAAGTGGCTGGCAGCAGGCTGCGCTATGGCGGATGTGCCTGGCAGTGCTCGGCAAGTGTTGGAACAGACTCTGGCCGGGTTGACGGTGGTGGTTACCGGTACCGTGCCTGGGTACACCCGAGATGGGGCAAACGATGCCGTTTTGGCGCGTGGCGGCAAGGCTTCTACCTCGGTGTCGAAGAAGACCGACGTGGTGGTCGCCGGCTCCGGAGCCGGATCGAAGCTCGTCAAAGCTGAAGCTCTCGGGGTTCCAGTGCTGGACGTCAGCACCTCGGCGGCGGCGTTTGAGGCGTTGCTCGCCCGGGGTCTAGAAACTCTTTAGAGTCTGGAAGCGATGGCGTCACCGATTGCCTCGGTGCGACGCCGGGCGTTTCCGCGTTCAGCGATATCGGCGTTTACGGCGGCTTCGATGCGGGCTGCATCTGTCCCATTGCCGAGGTGCTCAAGGAGCAGGGCCATCGAGAGAATAGTAGCTGTGGGATCGGCTATGTGTTGGCCGGCAATGTCTGGAGCCGAACCGTGAACTGGCTCAAACATAGATGGGAACACGCCATCGGCGTTGATATTCGCTGATGCCGAAAGCCCGATACCGCCGCTGATGGCACCCGCCAAATCGGTGATGATGTCGCCGAAGAGATTGTCGGTGACGATCACATCGAAACGCTGCGGATCAACGACCATGGCGATAGTGGCGGCATCAATATGCAGGTAATCGGTTTCAACTTGTGGGAATTCGGCTGCCACTTCGGCGAAGATGCGGTTCCACAGGCCGCCGGCATGTACTAACACGTTGTGCTTGTGTACCAGTGTCACTTTGTTGCGACGCGCTCTCGCGCGCCGGAAAGCGTCGCGGACGACCCGTTCCACGCTATAGGCGGTGTTGACGCTGACCTCGTTGGCAATCTCATGTGGCGTGCCCTGGCGGATGGAACCGCCGTTGCCCACATAAAGCCCCTCGGTGCCCTCGCGGACGACTGTGAAATCTACCGGCCCGGCGGCGATGACCGCATCCGAGAGCGGAGTTGGGATGCCGGGATAAATTTTGGAGGGACGCAGGTTGATGTACTGGTCAAAGGCGAAACGCAGCTTTAGTAATAGTCCACGCTCTAATAGGCCGGAGGGAATAGTTTTCGAGCCTGGAGCCGCTCCCACCGCGCCCAGGATCAGAGCCTTGCTTTTGGCCAGTTCGGCAAGCTCGCTTTCCGGGAGGATTTCGCCGGTGCGCTGCCAACGTCCAGCACCCAAATCATGGTGTGCGAAATCGAAAGCGTTCTCGCCGACGGCAGCCGTCAACACCTTCAGGCCTTCGGCAACAACTTCGGGGCCAATCCCGTCACCTGGAATTACTGCAATGACATCTTTGCTCACCCGCCCAACCTTACAAGCTCAGTTCATCGGTGAAAGGCGTGTTTCAAGTTGGCAGGGCGCGAGACAACTGAACCGTACCGGGCATGATTCCACTTTTTGCGGGCTGATTGTCAGAAAATGGAAGGCGGGAGGCGTGTCGTCCGCGATGGTTGATGCGGATGAGGGGCGGCAAATACCGGTACGGCGAAATGGTGAAACCGTTGTGAACATGCGCCATCTGAGCAGCATCGTACCCAGCCTAGCGGGTCATCCGATGAGCGGGTGCCGTCTAGCGCAAGGCTCAGCTATACCATTGACTCCATGGCATTACAGTTTCCACTGACTCCCAATCCAAACCCGAAAACCCCGCAAGAAGTGGCCGCTATTCAGGCCGATCCGGGATTTGGCGTCTACTTCACCGATCACATGGCTGTGGCTACTTGGAAGAAGGGTGAAGGCTGGGTAGGCGACGGAATCGTCAGCTACGGCCCGTTCGCTTTAGACCCGGCGGCTGCGGTCTTCCACTATGCCCAAGAGATTTTTGAAGGTATGAAGGCCTACAAATATGCCGACGGCTCGGTGTGGCTTTTCCGCCCCGAGGCCAATGCGCAACGACTGAACAAATCAGCTGAGCGCATCATGCTGCCCCAAATCCCGGAAGCTGATTTCATCACGGCGGTTGATCGTTTGGTCGGCACTGACGCGCATTGGGTGCCCGATTCGAATGGCGAAAAGAGCTTGTATCTGCGGCCGTTCATGTTTGCCTCGGAGAATTTCCTCGGTGTTCGGGCCTCGGAAGAGGTGGTCTTCTGCGTTATCGCCTCGCCGGTGGCTCCCTACTTTGCGCAAGGTGTCAAGCCGGTCGATATTTGGGTGACTTCGCAGTACGCGCGGGCTGGCATCGGCGGTACTGGCTTTGCCAAATGCGGTGGCAACTATGCCGCTTCT
>JAITSW010000060.1 GCA_031287505.1 Propionibacteriaceae bacterium | reverse complement strand
CGCAATAGACCATCAGGCCTGCGGCACACTTTTCACAGCGTTCCCCGACGAAGGTTTGCCCTAAACAGGTAGGGCAAACAACGTAGAGCGCCCGTCCGCATCCCGAACACAGCGTCGTCCCTTTTGATATGGGACGAAAGCACGTTGGGCAGTGGTAACCAAAAGGGCTTCTTGAGGCACACGTTGGGCAGGCATGGGCATCACGTTCGATAAACCCACCACAATGGAGACACGGTTGTTTGTAAGTTGCCACCGGTTAATTTCCTTGCTGCGCGCCGCAGGAACCGCAGAACCGGGCACCTGCGGCCAATTCCACGCCGCAACCGACGCAATGCTTCGGACTGCCCGATGTCAACGGACTCCCACATTCTTGACAGAATTTCACTCCTTCAAGGTTGCGATGCCCGCAATCAGAACACGTCGCAGCAGCGTCTTTGGCTGCATTTTCACTCTCAACTGCCTTCTTTTGCCGATCCAGCTCATCTCTCTTGGCTTCGGCGGCAGCGATATTTGCCAAGATCAGCTTGAGTTTGTCATTTTGCGGCCACTGGCCAGGATTTTGCCCATAGGCAGCCTTGCCAATCTCGATATAAGCCGCATCGGCTTGTCTGTTTAGATCAGTCAGCTCGCTTTGGGCATTGAATAGTTTGGTGTTTGGGTCATCCTGGGGCATAAACCCAGAAAGACCCTTCATCAAACCACCCAGGCCACCAAAAATATCGCTCGTCATTTGAGGTCTCCTTAGCCATGGCCATAGACCTATAAGCCGGCCAATCGGGGGTTGTCCCCTCAATTTGATCGGCAAAGGCACAAATGGTCATCACCCCATTGGGGTGATTTCGCGAAATTTTGATTAACCCCGAACGAAAACAAAGGAGCCTTCAGTCCCGCAATGCCGATACCTTTCACCACACAAGGTCGCCCGCCAGGTGAGGGTAAATGCCGTAATGCGGGGTGCGTTGGCGGCGTAACGGCTCTCACCCGCCAGGCGAGGGCAGGTGATGCGGGAAAAGGCACCTAGTGCTCGGTGATGCCATCCACGCCCTGGGTGCCAGGCAAATTCCGATCCACGGACGAAACACGATTCACCACCGTCATGGAGAGGAGTACCTTTGAGCCATGACATTTGCCCTACCCACTCCGAGAATTCCAGACCCGAAAGCCGCTCCCGAATTAAACTGGGGAATAATCGGCACCGGGTTTATTGCCAGCGTTTTCGCTTTGGCCGTCAACTCTTTTAGCTCCGGAAGGATCATTGCCGTCGGATCGCGCTCGGACAGTAAGGCGAAGGAGTTCGCTGCACAGTTCGATATTGAGATCACCCATGATTCCTATGAGGCATTGGCGGGCGATCCGAAAGTACAAGCGGTTTATGTGGCAACCCCGCACAGCGAACACCTTGCACACGCTTTGCTGGCCATCGCGGCTGGCAAACCGGTATTGGTGGAAAAGGCCTTCGCCCGCAACGCTAAGGAAGCTCAGCAGATAGTCGATGCCGCCCGTCAGGCCAATGTGGCCGTGATGGAGGCAATGTGGACTCGCTTCCTACCCCGCACCGACATCGTCCGCCAGCTGTTGACGGACGGAGCCCTGGGTGAGTTGCATACCTTCATCGCCGACCATGGGCAGTCGCTAACACACGTCAAGCGCATGACCGAACCGAACTTGGCCGGTGGAGCGCTACTTGATTTAGGCATCTACCCCATTTCGTATAGTAGTTTCATTTTTGGCTCCCCACGCAAAGTCGAAGCGTCGGGCATCCTCACCGATGCCGGTGTAGATGGCCAGGTTTCCGCAGTTCTTTCCGGCTATGAAAACTACCCGCAGGCACAATCGATCCTAACCACCACCATGTGGGCGAAGACTCCAACGACTGCGGCTATTTGCGGCGGGGCTGCCCGCATCGAGTTGGACGGCGACTTCTATATTCCAGGCCCGGTACGCCTGGTCAATAATGCCGGTCAAGCGCTATCGGCCAGCGCCTCCCCGCTGCAGGCGCATCAAGGTTTGGTCTACGAAGCTGCTCATTTCGCCCAACTCGTTGCCGATGGGCGCACAGAATCTGAGTTGATGCCTGCCGGTGAAACTGTGGCAATTTTGGGGGTGCTCGATGAAATCCGAGCCCAAATCGGTTTCACGCTACCCGGTGAGTAGAAGCAGATATTAGCTTTGGCTGGCCGATATGCCCCTAGCCCTACTGGGCCATTGCATTTGGGGAATCTGCGGACAGCGCTGGTGGCTTGGCTGCTGGCTCGCTCAACAGGACGCAGCTTCAAGCTGAGAGTGGAAGACTTGGATCGGGCCCGGGTGGGCGCCGCCGGTGATATCGCAGCCAGGCAGATCGCAGACCTGGAGAACTTGGGGCTAGATTTCGACGGGCCGCCCATGTGTCAATCTGAGCGGTTAGACGTCTACACAAAGGTGGCACAGCAGCTCAAAGACCGTGTTTACGAGTGTTTTTGCACGCGCAGGGAAATCGCCGAGGCCGCCTCAGCACCGCATGGGGATACCTTCCGCGCATACCCGGGCACTTGCCGAAATCTCACAAAAGCCCAGCGGGCTGCAAAACGGCTGGTTCGCCCACCTGCCCTACGAGTACGAGCTGACTCGGCGGGACAGAGCATCACCGACCTGTGGGCTGGAGAAGTAACTGGCGTTGTGGACGATTTCGTCATTCGCCGCAACGATGGCACCTGGGCGTACAACTTCGCCGTGGTTGTTGACGACTTAGCCCAAGGCGTTGACCAGGTCGTTCGCGGTGGCGATCTGCTCTCATGTGCTCCCAGGCAGGCTTGGTTGAGTGAATTGTTGGGCGGCGACGTCCCGGGTTATGCCCACGTGCCGCTCACGCTAGGCGCCGATGCTGGGCGGCTCCAAAAACGCGACGGTGCGGTAACCCTTGCCGATTTGGCCACCGTTGGCTACGACGCCGCCGCCGTCCGCTCGCTACTGGCGCATTCGCTTGGCCTGGCAGATTTTCAAGAGCCAGTTACCATGGATCAACTCCTGACGAGATTTCACCCCGCCAAGTTGCCTAGAACCCCGTGGGTCTACGCCGGGATAACAGACTCCCCTACTTGAGAATGAAGAGGATGTCGATTACGTAGACGACGGTGTCGCCTTTTTCCACCTTGGGCTCGATAGAGCCTTCTGGCCAGGAATCGGCCGGAGGCATTATCACCAAGATGCGTGAACCCACAGTCGCACCCACCAGCGCCTTCTGCAGGCCAGAAAGCGTCGAGGAAACGGCAGCGGCATCGTTCTTCAGACCATCTTTGACCCAAGGCTCTACTACCGATTTTGTCGTCCAGGAGTAACCGACATAGTTGGTGACGATGGAGTCTGAGGAGGCAACCTTGGCGCCGTCACCCTCAATGAGAGTCTCGATGACCAACTCTTTCGGGGCAGTTTCGTCAGGAATCGTTAGCGAGACTCCCTCGGCAGAGCTCTTCAGCTTGAGTGTGTCGGCCCACTTGGTTTCGGTTCCGGGTTTTCCAGACGGGGCATCCAACGATGCCTGCAAGATGTCCACCACGAAGATCATGGTGTCGGTGGCTGCAATCCCAGCTTGAGTGTTGCCACCGGCGAAACCGTCTGCCGGAGGCACCGCGAACAGCACCCTCGAACCAACAGCCTGACCTTCCAGAGCCTTTTTAAGCCCAGGCATGATGGCTTTTGTCAACGGCAAAGACACCGGCACCGCAAATCTGGGCAGTGGGCTCGCCGAAGGTGATGGGCTGGCAGGGGTGGAGCTGGAAGCAGCGGGACTCTGCGGAGTTGAAGAAGCCGGAGTGGGTGACGGGGATGAAGAAGAGCCAGAAGCAGCCGAGGGGTTTGCTGAAACCGACGGCGAGGGACTCGGGGAAGGCGTTGCCGGGGTGGGTTCCTGCCAAGTGGAATCGAATTCCTTGCCGTCGGTAGCGTTCCACGCCATATAGTTGGCGACGATGTAAGCATCGGCGGGCACTTTTGCCCCGATGCCAGGCTGCAGAACTTTGGTGATCGTCTCGGTTACCGCGAAGGGGGCCGTGAAGGTGATCTTCGGTTCCACGCCAAAGGCTCCCGCAATAGCGATGCCATCTAGGTTAGTCGAGGCCGGAACCGTCGAAGTGGGTATCGGAGCGGCATCTGGATCACTCGAGCAGGCAGATAAAGAAAGAGCCACCGCAGCCGCAGTGATGAGAATCAATGACTTTTTTGGCACGAGGGAAAGACTACCAAATGTTAAGCCTGCTTCCGCCGATAACCGCCAAGAGCGGCAGCAGAGCCCGACAAGGCTAGCAACGCCGTCTTGCCGGGCTCTATAGGCGGTAGACGACTACTTGTATTCCTTGGTGAATACTTCAGTTCCGTCTTTGTCAAAATACTCGATGATGATTGACGGAGATTCAATCCCCGCAGCCTTCAACTGGTCCAGAATGGTGGTGAAC
>JAITSW010000022.1 GCA_031287505.1 Propionibacteriaceae bacterium | reverse complement strand
GGCGATGAAGGTAGAGAGCTTGGGTATTCCAGAGATACCCATCGGCCCGTTGATGATTACTTGCCCGCCATCCCCAAGATGTAGGGCGTCCACCGTAGTCAGGAAGCCAAAGTGCAGGCCGCCACCGTCAACGCCAACGGTGAGGCAGTTGATCACGTTCTTGATAATCTCGCCAAAGGCCAGGGTGACGATCGCGAGATAGTCGCCATTGAGGCGAAGGACCGGAATGCCGATGAGGAATCCGGCGACACCTGCGCACACAGCGCCGATCACCATACCGATCACCAGCCGAAGCGGCTCCGAGGGGACGGCGTCGGCCAAAGAGATACAGGCAACCACGCCGGAGAAAGCTCCGACGCTCATGAAGCCGGCGTGGCCCAAAGAAAGCTCGCCAAGCACGCCCACGGTGAGGTTTAGCGAAACCGCCATGACTATGTAGGCGCAGATCGGGACGAATTGACCCGTCAAAGTTGAGGAGATGCTTCCGCTCGACGCCAGGATTTGCACCACGGCGAAGGAGATGATTACCAGCGCGTAGGTAAGGATCGACGTGCGCGTCGGCTTGGAGATTCTTCGCATTTTGCCGCCCTACACTTTCTCTTGCACTTGCTTACCCAGCAGGCCGCCTGGTCTGACCAGCAGGACGATTATGAGTACGAGAAAGACGATGGCGTCGGACAGCTGCGTCGAGATGTAGGCCTTACCGAAAATCTCGATAATGCCCAGCAGCAGGCCGCCGAGCATGGCTCCGGGAATTGAGCCGATGCCGCCAAACACGGCTGCGGTGAAGGCCTTGATGCCCGGCATCGCGCCGGTGGTGGGGGAGAGCGTCGGGTAGGCCGAGCAGAGCAGCACGCCGGCGATAGCCGCCAGTGCCGAGCCGATGGCAAAGGTAATCGAAATGGTGGAGTTCACATTGATGCCCATCAATGTGGCTGCCGCCTTGTCTTCGCTGCAGGCCCTCATCGCTTTGCCGGTCTTGGTGTGCCCGGTGAACCACACCAGCGAAATCATAATGACGATGCAAACCAAGATGGTTACCAAGGCAGTGCCGGAGATGGATAGCTGGCCGTCAAATAATTTGACGGAGAAGTCGCCGACGATGGAGGGGAAAACCCGGGGATTGGACGTCCATAGGAGTTGGGCGGCGTTTTGCAAGAAGTAGCTCACTCCAATGGCGGTAATCAACACCGCCAAGGCGGGAGCCGCCCGCAGGGGTTTGTAGGCGAGGCGTTCGATGGTGACGCCCAGCAGCGTGCACACGGCCATCGCAACCACTATGCCGACAATTGGCGGCAGGTCATAAGTCGAGACCATGAAAAAGCAGGCATACCCGCCGACCATGATCACATCGCCATGCGCGAAGTTGAGCATCTTGGCAATGCCATACACCATCGTGTACCCGAGCGCGATAATGGCATAGATGCTGCCTAGACTCAGCCCAGATATGAGATGGGATAGCAGTGACATAGCGATTACTCCCAGGATTCGATTATGGGGCCGCCAAAGCAGCGGCCCCCATAATCGTTAGCCTATTGATCAGTCCATACCCACGTATGCGCCATTTTTGATAACCATGCCCTTGGGAGCCTTGGAAACCTGGCCATTCGTCCCCCAAGTCATCTGATTGCCGGTAAGGCCGTCAAAGCTCATCGAGGTGAACTGGGCGATCAGGGCGTCATTGATCTCAGACGTGGCCTGGCCAGCGGTAACGTTTCCGCCCTGGAGAGCGGCCAAGATCGCATAGATGCAGTCATAGCCGTCAGCTGCGAACTGGTTCGGAATCTCGCCAAATGCCGCTTGGTACTTGGCGACGAAGTTCTTGGTGCGCTCGTCGGCGGCGTCGGCATTGAACGGGGTCAAGAGCATGACGCCTTCGGCGAGCGTAGGATCGAAGCCCTCAAGGGTGAGGATGCCGTCCATGCCGTCAACGCCGAAATACTTCGGGGTGTAGCTCATTGACTTCGCTTGCTGGAAGATCAGCGAAGCAGGCGTGTAATACATGGGCAGGAAGACCAGGTCGGCGCCTTTGGCTTTGGCGTCGCCAAGCTGCACCGAGAAGTCCTGCTGGGAATCTTCGGTGAAGGTCGTCTCGGAGACGATCTCTAGGCCAAGCTCGGTTGCCTTCGTCTTGAAGGTGTTGTAGATGCCGGTCGAGTAGACATCGTCGTTCTTATAGATGACGGCGATCTTGGTGCCGAGTTTCTGATCGAAAATGTACTGCGCGGAAGCCGAGCCTTGGTTTGGATCGGCGAAGCAAAGCTGGAAGACGTTGTCTTTGCCCTCGGTGACGGCGGTAGCCGAAGCTGACGGGGTGAGGGCGAAAATCCGATCCGCGTTGTTTTCCACCGAGGTGGCGACAGCCGGGGTGCTGGTGACAGAACCTAGGGAGATCTGCATTCCCCAGTCCTTCAAAGTGTTATAGGCGTTGACGGCTTTTTCGGCGTCGTGCTCGTCGTCTTGGTAGTTCAGCTCAAATTGGATGCCGCCAAGGGCATTGATCTCGTCGACGGCGATCTGGGCGCCATTGCGGGCTGCCTGGCCGTAGATAGCCGCCCCGCCGGTGAGGGGGCCGGTGCCGCCGATCTTGAAAACGCCTGTTGCGCCGGCTCCGCCGGTGCTAGCGCCGGGGCTGGTCGAGGGCGTGGTGCCGGTGCCAGAAGAGCAGGCCGCAAGTGAACCTGCCATCACCGCGGCCAACAGACACGCTGAGAACTTCTTCATATGAAATCTCCTTGATTAAGTTGATAAGGGGGAAATGCAGCTATTTTTGCGCTGCGATTTGAGGCAGAATGGCCTGCCAGCACAAATCCCCGCACGAGCCTAGCAGACGAACCGCTTGCGCCCCAGGCGTTTCCCCATTCTTAGTGGGAGGCCAGCCCCTGATCGCGATTGCGTTGGGTCAGCCCCGGTGGCGTGATTTGGCTCTTGGCGGCAAAGCGAAAGATGTCTTGTCACTGCAAAATGAGCTTAAGGACTTGACCTTTTAAGTGAGCCCCACATCTACTTTTTGATTCGAAAGCTAAGAAGGCGATGTCGGAGCCGTGGGTCATTTCAGGCGCTGGATAAACTCCGGGCTTTGCCGTTGTGGGGATTCACGGGGCTCGGAATGCTTTTTGGGTTTTGCGCGGGTTTTATATCCCTGCATCTGCGCAGGCTGGAGTTGGCGAGTAATCTCCATGCGGGTCTTGGGAAGGCTTCCCTGTGTTTGCAGGGGATGATGGAAATTGTCTGCTGGCTGGCGTTGGCCGGAATTCCCAGCGTGATGGCAGCCTTTTGGGCAGCGAAACTAGGCAACTCGGATTGGCTGCCCGCGTTTTATCCAGCGGTTCGCGCGATTTGCATGTCGGGGATTTGCGCGATCTTCGGAGGTCTCTTAGCTACCGCGCTCACCTCTGAAAAGCACCTGTTCAGATACTTCAAGAATCGATAGCCGGCAGCATCGGGGGTCTGTGTCGTTCTGTTTCCGCGGCGGAAACGAAGCTGGTATTTCGAGTACGCGAGGTGACTCATGCCAAATTGCCCGCGTACGCCCCCAAGCACCCGCAAACGCGCTAGAATCTCTCCCGGACGAAAAGTCCAAGTGCTCCGGGGTCAGTGAAAATCTGTACCGGCGGTGAAAGTCCGCGAGCCGAGTTCGAAAGGGTTCGGTTGAGCTGGTGGAATCCCAGCGCCGACGGTTAAAGTCCGGATGAGAGGTAGCACGGGCGGCGGTGGCTTGCATTAAGCCCGATTCGCTTTGCACACCCCGGTCTCTTGGCAGGCCGGAGGAAAAATGACCAAAGCTTCCAAAGCATGGGTAGGCTTTGTCGCACCGTTTTCACTGGCCATTGCGCTAGTCGCCACCTGGTGGGGCTTTACCGCTTACTCGGGCGTCCCCAAGTTTTTATTGCCAGAGCCTAGAGACGTTATCCTGCGGTTCTTTGCCGAGGTTTTCGACGCACATTATTGGGGCTATCTAGGGCAGACGCTTGCCGAGGCGATGGGCGGGTGTGTCGTGGGGGCGCTGGTGGCGCTGCCGTTGGCCGCTTTGATACACCGCTCCAAGTGGGTTTGCGCGGCAGTCAATCCGTTCTTGGGCGCTACGCAGGCCATCCCCGCTATCGCTTTGGCGCCGCTGCTGGTGCTCTGGGTCGGCTATGACATGCGCGGCGTGGTTATTCTGTGCGCGCTGATGGTTTTCTTTCCGATACTGGTCTCCACGGTGCTTGGCTTGCGCCATGTCAGCCGAGACGTCGTGGAAGCGGCCCATATTGACGGGGCGTCTTCTTTGCGGCTGCTTGTCGAGATAGAAGCCCCGCTTGCGCTCCCATCCGCGTTGGCAGGCTTGCGAAACGGCTTCACGCTTTCGATCACCGGCGCGGTGGTGGGGGAGATGGTCATGGGCGGGCATGGCCTTGGCACACTGCTCACCGTCCAACGCGATGCGGTCGACACTTCCGGCATGTTCGCCACAATTGCGCTGCTGTGTGTCGTCGCGGCAACTATTTATTCGTTGATTCACCTAGTGGAGCGCCGCTCCAGACTAGTCCAAACCAGCTAACCCTTTAGGAGTGGGAATGCGAAAAGCCCTAGCTTTCACCCTCGTCACCGCACTGGCGGTATTTGGCGGTTGTAGCGCCGAAGTGCCCGCGCCAAATACCGCCGAAGACCCGGAGGCTGCCACGTTGAAACTGACAATTGGGATGAGCTATATCCCCAATATCCAGTTTGCCCCGTTCTACGTGGCAGATAGC
>JAITSW010000015.1 GCA_031287505.1 Propionibacteriaceae bacterium | reverse complement strand
ATCGCCGGGTTTCTGAGTTAAAGGCTGAAAAGACTCCTGGCAAAAGCGGGGTTATAGGGTTATAGGCCAAAAAGTGTGTCTTTTCCGGGGTTATAGGCCAAAAAGCCGGAAGCCTTTTCAGCCCCGAGCGGATTTGACCGCCCCTCAGCCTAGAGGGCAGTGGGGAAGGCGCGTTGGCTAGCGTTCCAAGGCTGATTACGCCCTGGAACGCCAACGGCAGATCGTTGATGACGATGGCTGGCGACGGCACTTTTCAAGACTCATGCGTACCGGTTGTGTTGAGCGGTTGCGCGGGTTCCCGTGAATCGTTGGCGGCGTTGCCGAGCCGAGGCACAGTGCGCCGCCCTGCCTACCGCCGAGCCTGCTAGTAGTCTCGCAGCTCTCTCATGTGTGCTCTGTGTGCCGGATGCGAAAATGGGGTTCCCCGGGAAACGTGAAACCCCTTGCCAAACTATGTCTGACAAGGGGTTTCACCTGGTAGCCCCGAGCGGATTCGAACCGCCGTTTCAGCCTTGAGAGGGCCGCGTGCTAGGCCGCTACACAACGGGGCCAGTTAACCAATAGCTATTCACTTGTGGTTGTTGAGGTACCAGGACTCGAACCTAGACTAACGGAACCAGAATCCGTTGGGCTGCCAATTACCCCATACCTCAGTTCTTCGCTTGTCTTGCGACTAGCGAAGGTACACGTTACCCCAGTTCGGTGAAGGTGGCCAAACTGAGGCGGGTATTTGGGTGTTAAAGAGAAAACGCCGGGCATACCCGGCATTTTCAGGGTGTTTATCAGGCCTTTGGCAGGAAGCGCGTGAGGTTGGTGCCGCAGTCGGGGCACTTTGCCTTAGCAATACGCGTGCCTTTGGCGTTTACTTCAATGGCTCCGCTGGCTTGCTTCTTAGCCTTGCACTTCACGCAATAAAACTCACCGGTATAGGTCTCGGCCACGATGTCTCCTTGAGATTGACGATTCTCGGCGGTATTTCCCCGAGACTGGTTTCTTGAGCTAGCTTAGCGGTTCAATCGGTGCAAATGTGGCATATGAGCGCATAACACCCACAGATGAACGCATAACACCCGCAGATAGACAATTTGCCCACAATATCAATCGTTCTCATCGACCAAAATGCTTTGTCTTGCATCCTTTAATCTTGCGCAGGTTCGTCCGGTCCCAACAGCTTCTCCAAATCCAGGTCAAAGTCATCGGTGCTCTGGCTTTGGTGCCCGTGCTGGGCATATTCCAGTGGATCAATTAAATCCTGTGCGGTAGGGATGAAATCAGGATGGCTCCAAGAAGCATCTCGCTCTGCAGCACTGCGATAGGAACGGATGGCCGTCCACAGGGTTCGAGCTTCGCGAAGCCTTCTGGGACGCAGTTCAAGGCCTAGAAGGGAGTGCAGCGAGTCAGCGCTGGAACCCACACTGGCTCGCCGACGGGTAATCATCTCAGCCAAGGAAGCGGCACTGGGCATTCTATCTCGGGTGACCTGCGTCACGACGGCGTCAACCCAACCTTCTACCAGTGCCACCAAGGTCTCGAGGCGGTCTAGGATCTCGCGTTGGGCGGGTGAGATGGTGGGCTTGAACAGCGAATTGGCCAGTGAAAGCCCAACGCTTTGCAAGTCTTCGACCCTGGTGCTGTCGCGCAGCTGTTGTTCTACAGCTTTCCCGAGGGCATCTGGATCGATGGAGATCTCGCGGGCGTAGTGTTCGATCATTGCCAAGAGTTGAGGTGCCAGCCAGCCGACCGCGCGAAATAGTCGCCCCCGCGCGCATTCTCGCAGCGCCAAGAAGAGAAGGACGTCCCCAAATGGGAGATCCAAATCCGCTCCAAAGCGTTCAATGTTTGTGGGAAGCAGCGCGACGGTAGGGGTGGGGGTGACAGGAAGTCCCACATCGGTAGCGCTCAAGGTCTGCTCGGCCAACGAAGCCAGTGCGCGCCCTATTTGAGAAGAAAAGACGCCTGCGGCGGCCGCCCGAATCATCGGTGCCATCACGGCGGCATTGCTGTCTTCAAAAGCGATCATGCTCTGCATCGTGGCCGAGAGAGAGTTGATGATAGGGGTCTCCAGTTGCTGCCAAGTGGCAAAGGTGTTCGCCAGCCATTCGCTCTTTGACCAAGCCTGCGGCAGGAAGGGGAGGGCGTCGAAGGAAATCTCGTCGTCCAACCACATGTTCGCCACAAACGTCGCGTCTGAGATGCTCTGGAGCTGTTCTGGGGTGGCCTTCCAGTGTTTTGGATTGCTGAGAGCTTGATTCGCTATATCCAAGGTAAAAGCCCAGTTGATCCCAGACCCCGGATCGGATGGGCCGAATCCAGCCATCTGCGTGCTGAAATTGGTCATAAGCTGTTGCATCTGGCTCATGACCTGCTCCAAGTCGATATTGCCGTCCGCATCTGGGGTGATCCCCAATTGCGCCAGCAAGCGCTTGATTGTTTCCTCATCGGGATCATCAAATGAGTCCCACAAAGAGTCGTTTGACATATTTCGTCCAATCGAGATAACCCTTAGGCTAGATAAGAAGGGTATCTCATAGAGATAAGCTGGTCATCGGCACGATTTGAGAAAAGGCATCCATGATAAAAAACGCGCGCACGCTGATCACATCAGGAGTGTTGTTCGTACTGTTGGCGCTCTTGGTTACGCTGCTCCCGATGCCCTATGTGATTTGGTCACCCGGCCGCACGTACAATTTTTTGGCTGAAGTCGACTCTGTGCCAGTGATCTCCGTTGAGTCCTTCGATGTCTATGAGACGAATGACCAGGTGCTTTTAGCCAAGATTTCCACGACATCGCCTTCCCTTCCACCTTCGCTGTTGTCGGTCTTTTTTGCGTATTTGTCGCCAAATCAAGAGGTCTTGCCAACGGCCTCGGTGATCGACGGTTCGGAGCCGTCTTTGATAGGCAACGTGGGTACCTCGTCTCCCAGTGTGCGCAAAACCAACTCAATCGTTGCCGCGCTGCGCGAGGCAGCTCGCAGCGAGCCCGGGATTTTCGTACAGCCGCTGCCGATGGTGACTTCGGTGTCGGCTTCGGGAACGGCGGCCGGAATCTTGCAGGTCGGAGATCTGGTCATCGCGATAGACAAAACCTATCCCGCAACTGCCCTTGAGGTTGTCGAGGCGATTGAGGCTCACAAGACACCGGAATCGGTTCTAATAGAGTTCATGCGCGATGGGGTGCTGCGCGAGGAAGCCATCCCCACCCGTGATTCGACAACGGATCCGGGTACGGCAACCATCGGGGCCGCTTTCGGGCTGGGTTTCCGCTATGAGCCCGAAGTGGATGTCATACCCGAGTGGGTAGAGCTTTCGGAAGGTATGATGCTCTCTATCGCGGTCTATGATTTGCTAACTCCAGGTGATCTAGCCGGCGGTGGCGTTGTGGCTGGCGCGGGAACGGTGGACGCTGCCGGCGGCGTCGGGCGAGTGGATGGCATAGTGGAACGCATAGCTGCCGCCGAACGTGATCATGCTCGGGCGTTCGTCATTCCCGAAGCGAACTGCGAAGACCTGCGCGGTAAACCCAATATCCGTTTGATCTCGGTACGCAAGCTTGATGATGCGTTAAAAGGGATCCAGAGTGTTTTTTCAAGTCAGGCACAAGAGCCTGTGAAAGGTTGTGAATAAGATGGAATTGCCTCGAATTAACCTGAAGAGCCCGGTGTTTATCGCCGTGGCGATTTTGGCGGCGCTTTTGGGGGTGTACTACGTCTTCACTCAGATTTGGACGGCGAAACTGTGGTTTGACTCGGTGTCCTACACCCAGGTTTTCTCCACAATGCTGGTCGCTCAGATTGTGCTGTTTTTGGCGTTCTCTGCCCTGGCCGCAGTGATTGTCGCGCTTAACATCTGGGTCGCCGGCCGGGCTCTTCCAGAGACATCGGTGGCCGGCAGGAGCCAGATTCTCGATGGTTATCGGGATCTGTTTGAGCAGCACAAAGTCTTGGCGACAGCTATTCCCTCCATCGTTTTGGGCGTGTTTTTCGGCCTGACCGCTCCGGCGAATACCCTGACCTTCTTGGCCTGGTTGAATCGTCAGCCATTTGGAGATGCAGATCCATATTTCGGATTGGATTCGGCATTTTACGTTTTCGAGTATCCGATTTGGCGTATCATGCTTGACTTCACCATGAGCGCCGTCGCGATTTCGGCGATCGCTGCCGTCGTCGTTTATGCCGCCACCGGGAATCTTTTGATAGCCAGCGCAAACAAGCGCCCCAGCTTGGCAATTGCTTGCCGTTCGCATTTGTGTGTCCTGGCCGGACTCGTTCTGGTGATTTTCGGCATTCAAAATCTCCTAGACCGCTATGGCTTCTTGGTCAGCGAAGGTTCGCTCTTTACCACGGGTGTGAATTTCACCGATTGGAACGCCAGCGTCGGAGCCAAACTGATCTTGGCCATTATTGCTTTTATTTGCGCGGCGCTGTTCTTTGCCAATATTTTCCTCAAGCGTTGGATGCTGCCGCTGACGTCCACAGTGCTTTTGGTGGTAGCCGCACTTATCTTGCAGATCGCCTACCCGGCTCTCATTCAGGCTTTCGAAGTCAAGCCAAACGAGCCCGATAAGGAACGTCCGTTCATTGAAAAGCAGATCGAGTCAACGCGGAGGGCTTACGGGATTTCGGGTGTGAAGATAACCGAATATGCAGCCGTAACGCAGGTAAGCCCAGGCCAGTTAAAGGACGACGCCGAAGCGCTTCCGGGTATCCGCCTCATTGATCCGGCTGTGGTAAGCCCCACCTTTGAGCAATTGCAGCAGGTGCGCGGCTACTATTCCTTCCCCACTTCGCTAGACGTTGACCGCTATGTTATAGACGGTAAAGAGACCGACGCCGTAGTGGCGGCCCGCGAGTTGCGCCAAGCAGGCATCCCCGATCAAAACTGGAACAACATCCATACCGTTTATACCCACGGTTATGGCATGGTTGCCGCCTATGGCAACCGGCGGCAGAGCGCGGGCTCACCCGAGTGGATTGAGAAGGATCTACCCAGTGTCGGCGTTCTCGGAGAGTATGAGGGCCGAATCTATTTCGGTGAGCAGAGCAATGATTTCGCCATCGTCGGGCGTGAAGAAGGGCAGGCCCCCATTGAGTTGGACACCCCAGGCGGTGGCGAAGGCGGTGGCGAGCGCACCAACGTCTACCAAGGCAAGGGCGGGGTTCCGATTGGGGATTATTTCACCCGGCTGCTCTATGCCACATATTTCTCCGACATCAATATTTTGCTTTCCGACCGGGTGAACTCGGCCTCTCAGCTCCTTTACGACCGCACCCCGGCTGAGCGCGTCTCGAAGGTGGCTCCTTGGCTCACTCTGGACAAGAATATTTATCCGGCAGTTGTAGATGGACGTTTGGTATGGATAGTAGACGGTTATACCCGCAGTGATACCTTCCCAAATAGCCAGTCAGTTTCTTTGCGGGACGCCACCGCGGATTCTGGATCGTCGAGTACCGGCCTGCAGCTGAATTCGCAGCTCAACTACATTCGCAATTCTGTCAAGGCCGTGGTTGACGCCACTGACGGCACGGTCGCGTTGTATGCCTGGGATGCCTCTGATCCGATTATGTCTGCCTTCTCAGCCGCCTTTCCAGGGGTTTTGAAGTCTAAGGACGAGATCAGCCCCGACATGCTGGCACACCTGCGTTACCCAGAAGACTTGTTCAAAGTGCAGCGAGAAGTCTTAGGGCGCTATCACATGACGGATCCGTCGGTTTGGTATCAGCAATCTGATCTTTGGCAGGTTCCCGCCGACCCGGTTGCGGCTGCGAAGGGACAAGAGCCCCCCTACTATTTGTCGATCAAGTGGCCTGGGGATGATAAGCCGATTTTCTCGCAGACGGCAGTTTTCGTCCCCAAGCTGCGTAATAACCTGGCCAGCTATCTTTCTGTGGTGGCCGAGGCGACTAGCCCCGATTATGGCAAGTTGCGCGTCTTGCGCATGTCGGACACCCAGCAGATCGACGGACCCGGGCAAACCTTTAATGCGATGACGACCGATCAGACTGTGGCAGAAGTGCTGCGGCCGTATCTGAATCAAGGCTCGGCGGCGGCCTCTTATGGCAATTTGCTGACCCTTCCGATGGGTTCCGGATTGCTGTATGTGCTGCCGGTCTATACCCAACGTGAGATGAGCAACGCCTCCTATCCGGCGTTGACGTATGTGGTGGTGCGCTTCGGTGAGCATGTTGGCATTGGCAAGACGCTGCAGGAGGCCCTGGACAAGGTCTTTGCCGGGGATGCCGGTGCTGAGACAGGTGAGACGCCGATAGATCCCAGCGAGCCGTCGGTTGATCCAACGCAGCCGCCGGGGACGACTCCAAGCACTGGGCCGTCTCCAAGTGCCAGTGTTAGCCCAGGCCAGGTTCCGTCGTCTCCAACTGGAAATGCCTCCGCCGACGTACTGCTGCAACAGGCCCAGGATGCCTTTGTGGCGGCCGATGAGGCACTGCGCAAGGGCGACCTAGCCGAGTATCAAAAACAGGTTGAGGCCGCTCGTGTCGCAGTTGACAGCGCTATGAAGAAACTTGGCCGCTAGCCGAGCGGCTAATCGGTAATCACTTCAACTGGCCAACCGGCGTCCTGAAGCGGCTTGGCTAGGAGCTTTGCATCGCCTATCACTATCAAGGTCGGGTCGTGTACAAACTTGGCGTAGGTCGCGCTGGCAGCTTCGGGAGTGACGCGGTACAGGGCCTCGTTGAAGTTTGAGACAAACTCGGGCTTGAGTCCTAGACCGACTAAGCCGCAGATTGAATCAGTGAGCTGCAGAGCAGTTTGGTAGTGTCCGGGATTTGAACCAGACGCGTAGTTGATTGCGGCTTGAATCTCTTCGGCGGTAAATGGTTTGTCGGTGATGTCCATGATTTCGGACATCATGCTTATTCCCTCTACCACCACTTCATTGCGCAAAGAGGCAGATGCCGAAAGCAACCCCCCAGAACGCATTGGGGAGTTACCCATTTGAACTCCATAGGTGAAGCCCCTTTCTTCGCGGAGAACTCTATTGAGCCGAGAGAGGAAGGCACCGCCCATGACGTAGCAAGCCGCCCAAAGATTGGCTATCTCCGGGTGGTTGTTGTCGATTCCAAACACCCCTAGCCGTACATCAGCTTGTACCGAACCTGGACGGTCAATCAGGAGCGCCTGCTGTGGTAGCGGCTGTGGTTTTTCATGTACGGGAGGAGGAGCGGAGCATCTTGGCCATCGCGCGAAGCTATCGAGGGCGTCATCGGCAGGGCTTGAAGTGAAATCTCCAGACATGACGATAGTCGCGGCTTCCGGATGGTAATGCTTGTGGAAAAAACCTCGTACGTCGTCCCCTGTTATGCGACTGATCGTCTCGATGGAACCCGGACGCAGCCGAGCCGCGCGGTACTGTGGTTGGATCAACGCTTGACGCAAAGCCAATGTTGAACGGGATGAAGGCCGAGCTATGATCTGTTTGATCTGATTGATTCGCAACTGCTTTTGGATTTCGATGTCTTCGTCGAGAAGCAGCGGCTCGATGATGCCATTGGCAACGATGTCTAGGGCAGGTTTGAGGTTGGCAATAGGAACGTCCAGCCCATACATCGTCGAAGAATAACCTAGAACTCCTGAAATGCTGGCTCCAAGCAATTCGAGTTGTTCCAAACCCATGATAGAAGGG
>JAITSW010000247.1 GCA_031287505.1 Propionibacteriaceae bacterium | reverse complement strand
GCCCGGAGCCATCGTTGCGCAGCGGTTCAACCACATCTTCGACGAAACTGTCAATATTGAAATGATTTTCGTAATAGCCCTCGCCGGTGTCCTCGCCTTTGGCTTCGCGCAGGGCTTTTAGATTGATGAAATCCTTCATAGAGACACGGACGACGGCGAGGCCGGATTCGCGCAGCAGCCCGGCCAGCTCATCTGCGAAATCGTATTTGCCCGCCCCCAAGATGCCGTCGATGCCGACGAGGGTGCGTCCCGGGCGGGGACGGATCCTCGCCCGCAACCACTTCAACGCCCCCACTGCGTCAAGGCGCAAAATCTCTTCACTGGCCATACAAAGTCCTATTCGGTTTGCCTGTCATTCTCGTCCGCAGATGCAGGAGAGGCAAATGCGGCTGCGGGGAGCTCTTCCGGGACTTCCGAAACGATCTCGCTCGCACCTGGTGCCGACGCCATAGGCAGCGACGAACGTCTAGCTTGCCACAATATGACAAGTGTCGCACCCGTGGTGAAGGCAACCTGGATCAAAATAAGCGGTGATCCAACTCCGGCGCTTCTATCAAAAAGCCCAGCCAAATCGCTGAAGGGAAGCAGCATCTCGGCAGTGAAGTTGTTGGCAATATGCAACGCTATCGAAGCCTCCAGGCCTCCGGTGCGCCAAACCAACACACAGGAAAGAATGCCAAAAGTGAAGTAATAGGCGTTCAGCCACGGGTCGGCGGCCGAGTGCAGGAGCGCAAACACCGCCGAAGACACGATAGCCGCAATCACCAGGCCTACCCGGCGCGAGGGAAAGAGCGAACCCACGAACCTATTGAGCACGCCTCGTTCTGAATACTCCTCCCCCGCGCATTGGAAAGGAGTGGTGATCAAGATGACCAACGCCATCGGCAACGTGTCCGCGCTGAGCCGCAGGCTGGAAAGCTGATCCAGGCTAATCGCGATGTCCACGCCGACCGCGACAAGGCAGAACACCAAGGAGATCGAGAACGCCTTCCCAAACCAGCGCCAGCGGAATTTGCCGACGATTGACGTCAGCCAACGCGGCCGTTGCCTAAACAAAAGCCATCCCGAAAACATGGCAACCGGAATCGAAGCCGCGTTGATGAGGTTGTTGCCCAGGAAGCCCCAGGGGGTTTCCATAATCTTGAGCATGAATTCCTCGCGCATCGGGTCGAGGCCGAGCACCGAAACCCCGTAGACGATCAGCGGGATCGAGAGCACGAGCATTGCTATCACCGTGCCCACCACCAAAACCACTATCCCCACCCAAGGCTTCCAAGCCCGATAGCTGGGAGTGCGGTAAAACTCGTGGTACTCCCGCTTGCTAATCGGCAACGTCTGCTTGGGCTTTGGCGGGACGGGAGCCGGTGGCTGCGGGTAGCCATAGAAAGGCTGCGGGTATTGCCCTGGGTAGGGGTAACCCGGTGGTGGCTGAGGGGGCGGGTAGCCGGAGCCCGGAGGTGGGTAGCCATGGCCGGGGGGCACAGACTGAGGGGGGTAACCCGAGCCCGGTGGTGGCTGATGCGGGGAGGCATAGTGGGGTGGCGTCTGAGTTGGGTAGCCGGAGTCATGAGGCGCTGGCTGTGGGGGCACGTGACCATAACCGGGAGGCGCGGGCGGGGGCGCAGACGCGTAGCCATAACCGGGAGGCGCAGGCTGAGGCGGATAGCCATAGTCAGGGGGTGTCTGAGGCGCAGACGCGTACTCATAGCCCGGAGACGCGGGCAGAGGCGGGTAGCCATCATGGCCTGATGGCGGCTGGGGCGGCGGATAGCCGTTGTCAGGTGATGGCTGTTCAGTCATTTAGGTCTCCTTCTTCGCTGTCTTTGCCCGGCACCGCCAACAGGGCTCTGGCTTCGCCGGCCAAATAGACGGAACCGGCGATGATGATGCCGGCTCCCGGGCCGGCTTCGTCGGCCAACTGCACCGCGCGTTCTATAGCTGAGGAAACGTCAGCGGCAATGGAGACCAACGACGGGTCGAAAACATCAGCAGCCAGGCGCCCCAGCTCTTCCGCCGAAAGTGCCCGCGAAGTGCCCGCGATGGTGGTGGTGACGATCTGGCTCATCGCTTCCGAAAACTCGCGCAAGACCGCTGGGACGTCTTTATCTTCCATCATGGCCACCACTCCGATGAGCGGTTCGAAGGCGAAAGCCTCAAATAGGGCATCCATGGTGGCCTTTGCGCCCTGCGGGTTGTGGCAGGTGTCCAAGACGATGGCGGGCGAACGCCGGACGACCTCTAGCCGGGCTGGAGCCACCACCTGCGCAAACCCTTCGGCGACCACGTCGGCGGGCAGCGCCCGTCCACCCAAAAACGCCTCCGCCGCGGCCAAAGCCAGCGCCGCATTGCGCGCCATGTGCTCACCGAAGAGCGGCAGGAAGATATCTCCCAGCGGCCCTTGGGCAGTCTCAAGCCGGATGATCTGGCCGCCTACGCCCGGCTCGCGGTCAATCAGGCCAAAATCCGGGCCTTCGGCGGCCACCTTTGCACCCACCTCCAGGCAGCGGGCGATCAACACCGGGGCGACAAGGGCGTCTTGGCCGGCCAGAACGGCGGTGGCACCCTCCTTGATGACGCCGGCCTTCTCAGCGGCGATCTCTGCCAGCGTCGTCCCCAAAATATGAGTGTGGTCCAGACTGATCGGGCAGATAACCGCCACGTCGGCATCCGCGATATTGGTGGCATCCCAGGAGCCGCCCAAGCCGACTTCGACAACGGCCACATCGACCGGCGCCTGCGCGAAAGCCTCGAAGGCCAGACCCGTCATCACCTCGAAGAAAGTCATAGAGACGCCGTCGAGAAGCTGCTCGTCCACCAGCTTCACCAGCGGCTCGACATCGCCAACCAACTCGTCGAAGCGTTTGGCGGCGATGGGCTCGCCGTCGATGCTGATACGTTCGGCGATGTCGACCAGGTGCGGGCTGGAATAGCGTCCAACGCGCAGCCCCAGGGCACGCAACAGCGACTCGATCATGATTGCCGTCGAGCCCTTGCCGTTCGTTCCAGCTATTTGAATCACCGGGTACGTGTTTTGCGGGTCGCCCAAAAGGCCTAGCAAAGCGCCGATCCGACTCAGCGAAGGGGCAATTCGATGTTCTGGCCACCGGGATTGCAGGCTTTGCGCAATCTGCGCATGCGTTCTCTCCACAGCATCACCCTATCTGGATACGGTCTCTTCTCTAAATGTCTCCACCCGCCCGCGCCTCACCCGGCCCGCCGCCCGGCGGATTACCCCTCCAGCTGCGAAGCAGGCAAAGAGCGCAAACCGTCCGGCCCACTGCTCAGCGGATTACCTTTCACCGTCTTGAAGGCGGCTCACCACAGGGAGAACCGGCCCACTGCTCAGCGGATTACCTTTCACCGGCCTGAAGGCGGCTCGCCACAGGGATGCCCGATCCGCTGCTTGCTCAGCGGATTACCTGCTTGACTTCCTCAGAATCCAAATTGCCGGCGGTGTACCACACCGACTCCGAAACGATGCTCTTTGATTCGGGCTGGATGCCTTTGACGGCGTCGACCAAGACCTTGACCGTCTGATAGCCGATTCCGTAAGGGTTTTGGGTGACCGCGCCGGTGATTTTGCCTTCGCGCACCAAAGCAACCTCGTCTGGGGAGGCATCGACGCCAATCGTCTTGATATCTAGGCCTTTGGCGGCCACTTCGTCGGCGATGGCGATAACGGAATCATCGTCAGTGCCGAAGAAGCCGGCCAAATCAGGGTGGGCTTGTAGAATCCCCTGCGCCTTGTCGCGCGACTTGGCTGGGTCAGATTCACCGTTTTGAATGGCCACAATCTCTATGCCCGGGGCATTTGCCTCTAGGTACTCCACAAAGCCATCCCGGCGGTCGGCGGCAGTGCCCACCTCGCCATTGGCGATAATGGCAACCTTGCCCTTGCCGCCGGTGAGTTCAACCAAATGCTGGGCTGCCATGGCCCCAATACCCAAGTTGTTGGAGGCCACAGTGGTAATCGGGATATCGGAGGTATTGAGGGGGGTGTCAAATGCCACCACCGGGATACCAGACGCCTGAGCCTGCTCCAACACCGTCGGCGCGCCGTCTTGAGCCCCGTCTTGCGGGGCAAAACCGATACCCGCCGGTTTGTCGTTGACCGCGCTTTGCAGCTGGTTAAGCTGCTTATCCCCTTCGCTCTCGGTGTCTGGGCCGTTGAACGTCACTTCCACGCCCAACTCCCGGCCTGCGGCGAGCGCGCCTTCCTTCACCGCCGTCCAGTAGTCTGAGGCGTTTGCCTTGGCGATCAAGGCGATCCGCAGCTGCCCGCCGCTCCCACCCGGCGAAGTTGCCGACGCTGCGGGATCGGCAGGGCCGGCGACACAGGCCGAAAGCGAAACAAGGCCGACGGCCAACCCGGCTAAAGCTTTGAGAACT
>JAITSW010000185.1 GCA_031287505.1 Propionibacteriaceae bacterium | reverse complement strand
CTTGGCCAAGTTTGCAGTCCATGGCGGCACACCCGATGCCAGGTAGAGAGTCTCCAAGGTGTCCAGGTAACGCGTGACGGTTGTGGCAGGCAAATCCGCTACTTCCGCTATCCGCGATTTCACCATTTCGCCGGACTGATTTGCCGCTAGTGCTCGCAGCGTTGCTTGTAGGCGCGAAGCCGTCAAAGAGGGAATCACATCTTCGGCATCCCGCTCTGTCAGGCGCTCAACATAGCTTCTCAACCACAGGTTACGCATCCGCAGTGACAGATTCTGAACTTCTGGGTAGCTCCCACGTACGATGGCCTGGGCGTAATCCTCCCGACTCCATTCAGTTGTGAAGTCAGCAGGCGATAGCACCGAATCAATCGTCCCTAACTCAAAAAGATACCCGGCAAAGTCTTCTTTTGCCCCTACCAGTTCTCCCTGGCTAAATCCGCCAAGATTCAGCGTCACCGCTCGACCGGCAAGAGAATCGGGAGTGCGACGCAAACGGAGAAGATTAGATGACCCCGTCAACACAAACCGGCCAGGACTATTAGCCCTGTCAATAGCGGCCTTCACTTCAAGAATCAACTCAGGTAAACGCTGAATCTCATCAATGACCAGCGTGGAATCAGGGGATTGGCTCACGAATGCCTTCGGATCTGCGACAGCAGCTGCTCGGGTTCCAGTGTCGTCCAAGGTAAGAAACCGTCGCGGTCGATCTTTCGTCAGCATGTCAGAAAAAGTTGACTTGCCTACACGTCTGGCACCCTGAATTACGACTGCTGGAAAGGTTGCAAGTGCTTCGCTGCCGATCTCCTGAAGATTTCGGCTAATTAGCGTGGTCATGAGTAAACGCTATCAACTGCTAGGGTCATCACGGTAGGTATTTCGCTTTTGAACGGTAGATTTTTCGATGTCTCACGGTAGGTTTTTGATGAGTGGCAGCTTGGTTAACACAGTCAAAACTTACCCGCCAACTATCACCAAGAGCTGTGTCAGAATCTTACATCCAGGATGCGACACGCAGAATGCGCCGTAAACGGCAAAAGGCGGGCTTCCGAGGTTATCGGGCCCGCCTTTTCCGTGTTGGCTATTTAGCGGCGACTACCGCCACGGTGATGTGGGCTGTTATGCCCAAGGTGAGCTTGATGCCCACGGTGTGGGAGCCGACGGTTTTGATCGGCTTGGCGATTTCGACGGCGCGCTTGTCGACAGCCGGGCCGCCGGCTTTCTTGACTGCCAGGGCGATCTCGGATGCGGTGACGGCGCCGAAGAGTCTTCCGGAATCGCCGGAAGTGCGGGCGGGTACCGAAACCTTGAGGGCTTCGAGTTGCTCGCGGATCTCTTGGGCGTGGGTTTCGGAACGAATCACGCGGGCGTCCTTGGCGCGTTTGATGCCTTCGATCTGCTTCTCCGCGCCCTTCGTCCATTTGATGGCGAAGCCTTGGGGGAGCAGGTAGTTGCGGCCGTAGCCGTCTTTTACCTCGACGACATCGCCGGGGATGCCGACATGTTCCACATCTTGGGTGAGAATCAATTTCATAGCTCAATCCTCCTTAGCGGGAAGTGGACGCGTAGGGGAGCAGGGCTACTTCGCGGGCGTTCTTTACCGCGATGGCAACCTTGCGTTGCTCCTGGACGGAGAGGCCGGTGACACGGCGGGCGCGGATCTTGCCGCGTTCAGAGATGAACTTACGCAAGGTCTGGACGTCCTTGTAGTCGATATGGCCGATCCGGATTAGCTTCACCGGAGCGATCTTCTTTACTTTGATTTGTCTGCGTTGGGCCATTATGGTGCTTACCTTTCAGGTGCCCGGCGTGAGCCGGAATGTGCCGGTCAGAACGGCGGCGCGTCTACCTGGGCTGAGTTTGCCCAGGGGTCTACGCCCGCGTCCTGTGTTGGTGATTCGCTCGACCACGAGGTGTTGCGATTGGGGCTTCCACCGTCCGTCGACCTGCGGGTCACCTTGGTGGTTGCATAGCGAAGGGATGGGCCGACTTCTTCAACGTCTACCTCGAAAACGGTGCGGCGTTCGCCTTCCCGGGTCTCGTAACTGCGCGAACGCAGCCTGCCCTGCACAATGACGCGCGTGCCCTTGGTGAGGGACTCGGCCACATTTTCTGCCGCAGTGCGCCAGATCGAGCAGTTCAGATAGAGCGTTTCCCCGTCTTTCCACTCGCCAGACTGCCGGTCAAAAGTACGCGGCTGCGAGGCGACGGTAAAATTTGCGACCGGATGCCCGCTGGGTGTGAAACGCAATTCTGGATCGGCCGTCAGATTGCCGACGACGGTAATGGTGGTTTCGCCAGCCATTTTTCACCTTCTTGTCTATGGGATTTGCTTCGACGCCTTTGCGGCGAAACGAATCTAATCAGTGGATATCGGGACGGATAACTTTCGTCCGCAGAATTTGCTCATTGAGTGTGAACTGGCGGTCCAGTTCTTTTATCGCAGCGGGCTCAGCTGTGACGTTGAGCACCATATAGGTAGCTTCAGACTTCTTCTGGATTTCGTAAGCGAGCCGACGGCGACCCCAAATATCCACATTGTCTACGGTGCCACCAGCCTTGGTGAAGGCCTTTAGTGGCTTTTCCAATAGCGGGGTTACCTGACGATCATCAACCTCAGGGTCAATAATCACCATGATTTCGTATTTGCGCATACGCTTAACTCCACCTCCTCTGGACTAGAGCGGCTATGGGCATTTCCCATAGCAGGAGGGCGTATCGTCTTGGTCTTCAAGACAGCCAAGGGACAAGCTTACCTGTTCAGTGGCCGAGGATTGAAATCACGGGGGTAAAGTCCGCCTTTAAAGCTGTCGGACGACGACAAGCGTGGATAGTGATCGCGTAGTAGTGTTTGGAGCGTTCTCATATCCCGACCTTCAGGAAATCATGCGCCTCAGATTTAATCCGCTCCGGCGGCGTCTGCTGCCGATGCTGCTTGTGCTGGCACTTTGCGCCTCCGGGTCGGTTGAGGGCGGAGCGGCGCTGGCTAATGCTTGGCCGGCGAATCCAAAACCTCCGCAGGCGATAGCCCAGATTCACTTAATTGACGCCCATTTGGGATATCGGAAGCAGACCACCTGCAACAATTCCGCCAAGCCGGGAACGACTGCCTTGCTTAAACTGCTCATCGCCACTTGGGGCGGTTCCTCTTCCGGCATTTCCCGGGCCTGTGCCGCCGGGACAACGTCCGAGCATAAAGAAGGCCGGGCGCTGGACTGGCGTATGGACGTCAAAAACAAGTCGCAGAAGGCGCGGGTCGCCCAGGCGGTCAAGTGGCTCACCGCCAACAATGGGGAAGTTGCCTACCGGCTCGGCATCATGTACATCATCTGG
>JAITSW010000162.1 GCA_031287505.1 Propionibacteriaceae bacterium | reverse complement strand
AACCAGATCCGCTCCAGCTCTACGCAATCGATGCACTCCAACCGAGCCCGCAGCTCGGTAAAAGACGTTCCAGCTTCGTGGATCTTGACCACTACCCCGCCGCAGACGAAGACTTTGGCATGTTCTTCGCGTTTTGGACGGGTGGCGACAGCGGGAATCACCATGCGGGTCACCGGTGTCGTAGGCCCGATTCGAGGATCTTGCACACCAGCCACCTCGCGCACCCAGTTGACAAGTGCCGGAGAGTCAATCGAAATACTTGGGCTAACCACGAGGATCGTCTATCCCGACAGCCTTCCGCGAACTATCGACTTCGCCATCCGCATTCGCCCAATTCAACTCGAGATGCCGAATGCCCGGAGACAATATCCCAGCCCCCAAGATGGCGGTGCAAACCACCCCGCAGAAAACAAGAGACGGATGCACCCCGAAGGCCTCGATGGCCGGGCCGGCCGCCACCAAACCCAACGGGCCGAGCAAGATCGATCCGAAGGCGTCATAGGCTCCCACCCGCGAAAGCGCCTGCGGCGAGACCTTGAGCTGCATGGCAGTCATCCAGTAGACGGTAAAGAGTTCAAACGAAAACCCCAGACCCACCGTCGAAATCACCACCATCCAAAGCGGGAGGGTAAAACCCAGCAGGATACCGGGCAGCCCGCAGAAAACTGCGGAAAACGCTATCCCAACAAGCAGCGGACGCTTGGGCCGCCAAGCCAGTGACACTGCGACGCCAATCATGGCCCCCACAGCTTGCCCGGCCAGGATCATCGTCCAGCCAGCCGCCCCGCCCAGATCGATCTTGGACACAAACGGGCCCATCACGCCGACCATCGCCTCGAAGAAGAAGTACATCGTCCCCCAAGCCAGCACGACCACCCACAGCCACTGTTGCGAGGCGAACTCGTCCCAGCCATCACGGAGTTGGCGCCACATACTTTCGGCCTTCGAGGCCGTCGTGCTCAGCTTTGGAAGCGTTAACGTCAGCAGCGCCGAGACGATGTACACGCCGGCGGCCCACACCAGCGCCCAACCGCCACCGAGCCAAACCACCACTGCCCCGCCGGAGACGATACCGACAAGCTTCGCGGTGGCGTTGCCCAATTGCAGCCAGGAGTTGCCTTCGGTGAGATGTTCGACTGGCACCAAATCGGGGATGATGCCCGTCAAGGCCGGGTAAACCACCGAGCCGAAAATCCCGGTGCCGGCGGCGAAAAGGCACAACAGCCACAGCGGCGTGAAACCGATCAACAGCAAATAGCCGATGGCGGCCCAACAGACGCCTACCCCGCCTTCGCCGATAGCGATGAGATAGGCGCGCGGATGGCGGTCGGCGATCACTCCTCCAAAAAGCACCAAAATCACGTGCGGCGCCAACTGGAAACCCAAAACGGTGGAGAGCATCAGCGCCGTCCCGTCAGGCAGATCCAGTATTCCGAACGCCAGCGCCACCGGCGCAAACGCGAAGCCCAGCATTGCCAATGTCCGAGCCACCAGCAACGTCATGAAATGGCGATCCCGCAACAGCGAAGCCGTAGCGGTAGACATCGCCATCACAGCCCCCCGCCTTTGCTATTTGCGCTTACCAGTCTTCCCGCAAATGATGCGGGCACAGCCTTTTATTGTTCTCCTGTTTCCCCCAGAACTCCAATTGCCCAGCGCGGTTTTAGCCGGTGCGCGTTAGGAGGATTCTTGCCCAGTTGGCGGCTGGGCGGGAACCACATCCTGGCCGGCGATTTCTTCGACGGCCTTTTTAGCACGACGGGCTTCCCTACCCCCAGAGAGCCTTTCGCGGAATTTCTCCAAAATGTCATAGAGCACCGGAACCAAGAAGAGGGTGAGCAGGGTTGACGAAATCAGACCGCCCATCACCACGATAGCCAGGGGCTTGGAGATAAAGACCGAGCCGCCGGTAAGCCCCAAACCCATCGGGAGCAGCGCGAAAATAGTGGCCAAGGCCGTCATCACAATCGGGCGCACCCGCAGGGCCGCACCATGGCGCACCGAGATGTCCACCGGCTCGCCGCGTTTGCGATACTGGTTGATCAGATCGATAAGCACGATGGCGTTCGTCACCACAATGCCGATCAGCATCAACAAGCCGATCATGGAGGGAACACCCAACGCGGTATCGGTGAGCAGCGAGAGCCCCAAAGCCCCGGTCGCCGCAAATGGAATCGAGACCAACAGAATCACCGGCTGCAACAACGAGCCAAAGGTCGCCACCATAATCAGGTAAACCACCCCGATAGCCACCAGCATCGCCAAACCCAGATCCCTAAAAGCGCTACTCTGCTGCTCGGAAACGCCGCCAATGCGAACCGTCACACCGTCAGCCAAATCAAGATCGTCCAAACCCTGGGCCACCGCGGCGTTTACGCTGCTCAGGTCGGCAGATTCCATTACCGCCGTGATGGTGGCAGCCCGAGAACCGCTCACACGCGAAATCTTGGCCGGAGCTTCCACAACCTCGATATCCGCTACCGCAGACACCTTGATCGGCTTTGCCTTCACCTTCTGCGCGTCCTTGCCCTCTTGGGTCAGTTCGGCCTGTTTGTCTTGGGATTCCATCGACGAATCCCATTGCTTTTGCGCGGCAGATAACTGCTGGTCGATTTGCGCAATACCCGCCGAAGCCTGCATCACACCTTGGGAAAGCCCGGCAACCATTTGCCCTTGCGCGATTACCTGCTGGCTCAGCGCAACCGATGCGATAGACGCCCCCGGATTGGTCTGGTCAGCTGGCCGAGACATAGCTGCCCCCAACTGGCCGGCGAGGGTGTTGAGCTTCGCCTGCGCCGCCGAAAGCTGCTTCTTTAGCTTCTTCACCTGCTTATTCGCAGTCGTCTTGGCCTTTTTCATGGCCTTGATCTGCTTGTTGTAAGCGCTCTTCGCATCGGCCTTGGCATCGTCTGCAAAGGCATCGGCCTTCTTCGAAACCTTGTCAGCCGCGTCCAAACGCGCCTGCATCGTCATCTGCTGCGTCACCGGCAGGAGCACATTCTCGAGTTCGCCGACGTCGTCCACCGGGGTTTGCGACTTCAAATACACGTCGAGGGTGGAATCGCCTTTCACCATGGTGCCGATTTGCTGTCCCCGGATCGCACGCTGCAGCGCCTGGCCGATAGTCGCCTTGGTGTACCCCTTCTTGGCCGCTTTTTCCTCTTCGACGTTGAGCTTGATCATCGACTGCTCATCATCTAGGTCGGAACTTACATTCACCAAGCCGTCGACCCCCGCCAGCATTTTTGAGACGGCCTGCGAGCCCGCTTCAAGTTTTTCAGGGTCGTTGCTTTCCACATAGACCACCACGTTGCTACCCGCGCCGGCGCTGGCCCCGGCGCCGACCTTGGCGGTGCCAAGCACCGGACGAGCCTCCAATTCCCGGCGGAGGCGTTCCACCATGGGCGCGGACTTCACGCCGTCCCGCATCGAAATCGTGATGGAAACCGAGTTTGAGGCTGACGAACCACCCATCATCATTGCCATCATGGAGCCCGAACCACCGCCAACGCTGGTTTGGTAAGCGTCAATGCCGTCTTCTTGGGCCAGCAACTTCTCGACTTCGCCAGCGGCGGCATCGGCCTTTTCCAAACCAGTCCCGCTTGGGAGTTTCAAAGAGACCTGGACGATGTCGCTGCCCATGTCGCCGATGAAGTCGGTCTTCAGATTCGGCACCAGCGCCAACGTTCCAGCAAATAGCCCCGCCGCAATGAGCAGTGTGATGGCTTTGTGTGCCAGCGTCCAGTTTAATGCCGGGACGTAAATGCGCTGCATCAGATTGGAGCGCAAGTTGGTTTCCGGAACTGCCGAAGCCATCTCCTTAGATGCGGTATCTGATGCTTCGGCGTCAGTTGGAGCGTCATCGGCGAGCACCCTCACGGCCCCCTTGGCCCGCATAAACCACGATGCCAGCACCGGGATCACCGTCATGGAAACCGCCAGGGACGCCAGCAGCGCGATGGCCACCGTCATGGCAAATGGGCGGAACAACTCGCCCACCTGGCCCGAAACCAAACCCATCGGCAGAAAGACCGCCACCGTGGTGAGCGTGGATGAGGTCACTGCCCCGGCCACCTCTTTCACAGCCGAGACGATATAGCCCCGGCCCACGTGCCCCATGGCCTGATGCCGCTTGATGTTCTCGATAATTACGATGGAGTCGTCCACCACCCGTCCGATGGCAACAGTCATCGCGCCGAGGGTGAGGATGTTTAGCGTGTCGCCGCCGATCCAAAGACCAGCCAGCGCGATCAGCAGCGAAAGCGGAATGGAGATTGCGGTGATCACCGTCGGCCGCCAGGACCAGAGGAAGAGCATGATGACGACCACTGCCATCACCAAGCCTATGCCGCCCTCGACGGAGAGGTCGCGGATCGAATCCTCGATGAAGGGCGACTGGTCGAAAATAATCTTGAACTGGGTGTCAGAGCCAAGGGTTTGCTCCAGGATGGCCAGATGCTCTTTGACGGCATGCGCAACCGCCACGGTATTGCCGTCCAGCGTCTTGGTAACCGCTATTGTCAGGGAAGGACGTCCGTTGACCCGTGAAATGCCGGTGGCCTGCGAGGTGATTTCCTTGATTTCAGCGATATCTCCCAGGCGCACCGGATCGTCAGCCGTCTGGATGAGGAGGTCTTCAATTTCTTTGACGGACGCGAACGAATTCCCCACGGTAACGTCGAAGTTTCCATTTTCGCTGCGGATCGTCCCGGCCGGAATAGCCATCCCGTTCGCCAGGTACATCGACGAGATGATCGTCTGGTCCACGCCCTTGTCTTGGACTTTGCCTTGGTCTAGGACGATCGAAATCTCTTTGCCCTCTTCGCCGCTGACGGTGACGTCGCGCACGCCTTCGATGCCTTTTAGATCGGGGACGGCGATGTCGTCCATGTTCTTGCTCAAGGTGGTGAGGTCTTCTGCCGAAGAGACCGCCAGCATGAGCACCGGCATATCATCGAGGCCGCCGGTGATGACGCGGGTGGTGACACTGGACGGAAGCGAGGACGAGATGGAATCCACCGCGGTGTTTAACTGGTTGACCATCTCGCCGGCATCGTCGCCGTAATCCCACGTCATCGAAATGGTCGCCACGTTGGAAGCGCTGGTCGAGGTGACCTGCGTCACGCCGGCCACACCCTGAATCGCCGCCTCTATCGGCTTGGCCACCTCGGCCTCAACCACCTCTGGGCTAGCGCCCGGATACACCGCCACGACCGCGCCTTGCGGCAAATCCATCGACGGCATCATTTCCTGCTTGAGGGTGGTGGCGGAAAAGACTCCCAACACCACGGCCAGTAACGCCAAAAGCGCGACTACCGTACGGTGCCCCAGACTCAGGTGTGTAAACCGATGCATTTTCTCTTCCTAACTTCCAGTCGCGCGCAGCCAGACCTCCCGCTTGCCCGCACGCGAAACAGTGTCACATACCAGCCAATATTGCGCAAGTGCACTTTTTCACTTGCGCAAAAACCTGAGTTTCGAAATACTCATACCGTGTCAGCCGAACAGTCTTTGCGAGAACGCAAAAAACAACAGACGCTAATCGCTTTGCATACCACCGCGCTTGATCTTGCCCTGCAACAGGGCCCGGAAACCGTCACAGTGCAGAAAATCGCCGACTCCGCGAATGTGTCGGTGCGGACTTTTTTTAATTATTTCGAGTCTAAAGACGACGCCATCATCGGCATCTGCGGCACCGCAACCGGCGAACTGCTTTCCGAGTTCTCGCAAAGCACCACCCCGCTAGCCGACCCGGTGCTCGAGGTGGTCAAATTCATTTGGGAGTTTGGCTCGGGATCCATCGTTCCCGGCTCGAGTTTTAGCCGTAGGCGCAAAGTCATGCTTGATAATCCGCACCTGATGGAGCGGGTTTTCGATCGCGTGGCACATCTGGAAAACCGGCTAGAAGCCACGGTCAACACCCGGCTGGCTCTGACTACCCTTTTCGCAAATGACGGGGAACGCCAAGACACCGCGCACGTCTTGGTGAACACCTCAATCGGCATGCTCAAATTCACCGTCCGCAAAGCCTTTGAATCGGCGGACACCCCGGGCACCGCACAAGACGCATTCCCCCATCCCCAAAGCGACCTCTGCGCCCAAGAAACCGCCCTACCAGATTGGCCGACTGTCCAAAAGATTTTGGGCACCTACATCGACATCTTGCGAAAACTCATTTCGTAGAATTTCGACCGGGGCTGCTGTTTCCGATTTGGCGGTTTTCAGCTACATCGACATCTTGCGAAAACCCATTCCGCAGGGGAGTCGGCTGCTCGGCGTTTGCCATCACGACACCGGCAACAGCATCTTGCGATAACTCGTTTCGCCCGCTGTCTTACCGTGCCCCCATCTTCGCGGTGTTTACCCAAATCCGGGGCTAGGATTTGAGACTGGCGAAAGGACCAGTTGTGGGTAACAACGACATCATCAGGTTGGCTGGCGAATCTGCGGCAATCGAAATCGCGCCTTTGGGCGCAACCCTCTATCGTTTCGAAGTAAAGGTTGGCGATTCTTGGCGCTCCATCGTGCTCTCGCGCCCTGATAAAGACACTACGGTGAACACCTACCTTTCGGCTACCGTCGGACGTTATGCGAACCGCATCGGGCGAGCCGCTTTTGAACTGGACGGCACCCGCTACCGGCTAGACGCGAACGAACCCCCAAATACCCTGCACGGCGGCAGCGGCGGAATCTCCGAGGTGATTTGGGATGTCGTTTCCGCCACCGACACCGAAGTCGTGCTGCGGCACATCAGCCCCGACGGCGATCAGGGATTTCCCGGGACGCTGCACATCCAAGCCGCCTTCAAGCTGCTCCCCGGCGGCGCTCAAGTTACCTATTGCGCCACCACCGACGCACCCACGGTGGTCAATCTCACCGCGCATCCGTATTTCAACCTGGCCGGCCAAGGCACCGTCGACGACCACCTGCTCCAGGTCAAT
>JAITSW010000122.1 GCA_031287505.1 Propionibacteriaceae bacterium | reverse complement strand
GACTCAGATCAAGCCGATCAAAGTGGTAGTCGACGCCGGCAACGGCATGGCTGGCTTGACCGCCCACAGTGTCCTTGGTTCCCTTGTCGAGGTGATCGGCCTATATCTTGAGTTGGACGGGCTTTTTCCCAATCACCAGCCCAACCCGCTGATCCCAGAGAATCTGGTGGACGCCCAGCGAGCCGTTATCGGGCAGCAGGCCGATTTGGGGCTGGTCTTCGACGGGGATGCCGATCGCTGTTTCTTCATCGACGAGCGTGGCGAGGTTGTTGACCCGTCTGCGATTACGGCGTTGATTGCCGCAGAGGTTTTGCGGCACGACCCTGGCGCAGCCATAGTCGTCAACTCGATCACCTCGCGGGCAACACAGGAGCACATAAGGCAACTTGGCGGGCGGGTCGTCGTCTCCCCGGTCGGCCACTCCTTCATCAAGACGCATATGGCCAATGAACAGGCCGTTTTCGGTGGCGAGCATTCTGGCCACTTCTACTTCCGCAACTTCTGGGGTGCCGATACCGGCATGTTGGCCGCGCTCAATGTGATCGCGCTCCTTGGCCGTGGCGCCGCGTCGATGTCTGCGCTGGTGGCAGATTTGCCGCGCTATGCGGCGTCCGGCGAAATCAATACCGCGGTTGCGAATCCGCGCGAGCTTATGTCGCAAGTTGAGCAGTCTTTTGCCGCCCAGGGCGAGGTAGACCACCGCGACGGCCTTCTGATCCACACCCCCGATTGGTGGGTCAGTGTGCGCATGTCCAACACCGAGCCGCTTTTACGCCTTAATGTAGAGGCAAAGACCGCCGAGAAAATGACTGCGCTACGTGATCAGGCGTTAGCAGTCATACGTAAGGAAAACTAATGACCGCGTTGCCAGCCGACATCCTGGAAATCCTCGTCTGCCCAGTTTGCCATGCCCCTTTTGCCTTAGACGTCGAAGCTGGCGAGTTAGTCTGCACCAACGGCGAGTGTGCCCTGGCCTACCCGGTCAAAGAAGGTATCCCCGTCTTAATTGAGTCTCAAGCCCGCAAAACTTCTTGAGCGGTATTCTCAGGTAAGCTTTCCCCTTGTGGAATACCGTGTGGCAGATTTGTCGTTGGCCGCTTTCGGACGGGCGGAAATCAACCTCGCCGAGCATGAGATGCCTGGCCTGATGGCCATCCGCGAGGAGTATCGCGACGCCAAACCGCTGCATGGGGCGCGTATCGCCGGTTCGCTGCACATGACCATCCAGACGGCGGTGCTCATTGAGACGCTGATCGTTCTGGGCGCGCAGGTGCGTTGGGCATCGTGCAACATTTTCTCGACGCAAGATCACGCGGCCGCGGCAGTGGTCGTTGGCCCAAGCGGCACTGTGGACGACCCCAGGGGTGCCCCGGTTTTCGCGTGGAAGGGCGAGAGCTTGCCCGAGTATTGGCGGTGTACCGAAAAGCTCTTTGATTTTGGCGGCGGCCTGGCGCCGAATCTGATTCTGGACGATGGCGGTGACGCCACCTTGCTGGTGCACAAGGGTGTGGAGTTTTCCAAGGCCGGCGAAGTGCCACAGCCTGCGCCCTCAGATTCGCCGGACTACGGCGTGGTGCTGCAGACCTTGCGCGAGTCCGCCATTGACTGGGCTGAGGTGGCGAATAGCGTCTTCGGGGTGACCGAGGAGACAACCACCGGAGTCCACCGCCTCTATCAAATGGCCGGACGCCGCGAGTTGCTCTTCCCGGCTATCAATGTGAACGACTCGGTGACGAAGTCGAAGTTCGACAACAAATACGGCATCCGGCATTCGGTGATCGACGGTGTCAACCGCGGCACCGATGTGCTGGTCGGCGGCAAAGTGGCGGTGGTTTGCGGTTACGGCGATGTCGGCAAAGGGGCGGCTGCGGCTTTCGCCGGACAGGGTGCTCGGGTGATCGTCACCGAAATTGATCCGATCTGCGCGTTGCAGGCTGCGATGGACGGTTTCCAAGTCACCACCCTCGCTGAAGCTCTGGGCGTCGGAGACATTTTCATCACCGCCACGGGCTGCTGCAACGTCATCACAGCCGATGATCTGACGCACATGAAAAATCTGGCTATCGTCGGAAACGTCGGCCACTTTGACGACGAGATCGATATAGCCGGTCTGGCTGCCCTCGAGGGTGTCACCCGCATGAATATCAAGCCTCAGGTAGATAGGTGGACGATGCCCGACGGACGTTCCATCCTGGTTCTTTCCGAAGGACGCCTGTTGAATCTCGGGAACGCCACCGGCCACCCGAGCTTTGTGATGAGCAACTCGTTTGCCAACCAGGTTTTGGCGCAGATCGAGCTTTACACAAAGCCTGAATCGTATCCCATCGGGGTATACACGCTGCCTAAAGAACTAGACGAAAAGGTTGCCCGGCTCCATCTGGGTGCTCTCGGGGTGAAACTCACCGAGCTCACCCAAACACAGGCGGATTATCTAGGTGTCAACGTGGCGGGGCCGTTCAAACCAGATTCTTATCGGTATTAGGCTTCCGGCTCGCCGGGCTTCATCATTTCCCAGATCTCCTTGCATTGCGGGCAGACGGGGAAGCGTTCGGGGTTGCGCGAGGGCACCCAGAGTTTGCCGCACAGCGCCATCACGGGAGTGCCCATCACCATAGCCTCGGTGAGCTTGGCCTTGGGGACGTAATGCGAGAAACGGTCGTGGTCGCCTTCGTCGATTCGGTGCTCGGTGCGTTCGTCTAAAACCGTATTACCACTGTATTCGCTCACAGGTACACAATAGTCTAGGAGAACGACCTAAAGAAGGGGTGCGATCATGGCTGCACCGGGCTCATATTTGATGCAATTGGCTGACGAGTTTGGTATCAGCTCTGAGTTTTGGGATTGGAAGGGCCGGCTGGTGCTGACGTCCGACGAAACCTATATCGCAATTTTGGACGCTTTCGGCGTGGACGCGTCAAATGACGAAAAGGCTGCAGCGGCGCTGGAAGAGCGGCGCAATATGTATTGGCTGCGCACATTGCCGCCGTGCGTCGTGCAAACGCAAGGGCGCGATTGGCGCGTCTATGTGCACGTCCCACACGGGAGCTGGGTCAACTTGACGGTCATCACCGAAGATGGCAACTACATCCCAGTCACCCAGGTAGAACACAATGTCCCGCCCAGGGAGATTCGCGGCAACCTCATCGGAGAAGCTGCTTTCGATCTGCCTCTGGATCTGCCTTTGGGCTATCACACCCTGCGGGCCACCACCGAGCATGGCGTGGTCGAATCGGCGCTGGTGGTCAGCCCCCGCACATTAGAGCCCCCGCGCTCCTTGGGGAATTCGCGGGCTTGGGGCTATGCCATCCAGCTGTATTCCGTCATGTCTGAAGACTCTTGGGGTATCGGCGATCTGCGCGATCTGGCCGATTTTGGCGTCTGGGCGGGTGGGTATATGCACGCCGACTATGTGCTGGTAAACCCGTTGGAAGCTGCCGCCCCGCAGCCGCCTTTGGAGGATTCGCCTTATCTGCCCACGTCTCGCAGCTTCTTAAACCCGATCTACATTCGTCCCGAGGCAATCGAGGAGTATGCCGCTTTGCTTGGCAAGGAGCGCGACAAGATTGGTTCGGTCAAGCGCAGTTTGAAGGCCAGGCTCGCTAGTGAGTCGCTCATTGACCGTGACCTGGTGATGGCTTCGAAGATAAGCGCGCTGTGGGTGGTCTTTGAACAACCTAGACGGCTGGCTCGAGAATTGGCCCTGCAAGCTTTTGTCGGACGCGAAGGGGTTGATCTTCAGCGTTTTGCCCGCTGGTGCGTTTTGAGCCGCGAGTATGGGCTGGATTGGCGTGTTTGGCCTGCTCAGTTGCAACAGCCCGATTCGTATGAGGTTGAACAGTACTGCGGACAGCGGCAAAGAGATGTCGACTTCTATATCTGGTTGCAGTGGGTGGCCGACACCCAACTCCGCGAGGCGCAATCTGAGTCGTTGGATGCCGGTATGCGGATTGGCATTATGTCTGACCAGCCGGTCGGGGTTGGGGTGGCCAGCCAAGAATACTGGAGTGCCTCAAACATCTTTGCCGATGGGGTCACCGCTGGTGCTCCTCCAGATTTTTATAACGGGAACGGTCAGGAGTGGGGACAGATTCCCTGGCGGCCCGACCGTCTCGAAGAAACTGCCTATGACCCGTTTAAGCGAATGATTCGCAGTGTCATCCGGCAGGCTGGCGGAGTGCGCATCGACCACATCATGGGCTTGTTTCGGCTTTGGTGGGTGCCAACCGGTTTGAACCCGACTCAGGGCGCCTACGTACGTTATAACCATGAGGCGTTGGTCGGAATTTTGGCGTTGGAGGCGCATCGGGCTGGGGCGCTGGTGGTTGGTGAAGATCTTGGCGTGGTCGAGCCTTGGGTTCGTCAGTATTTGGCTGAACGCGGCATCTTGGGCACGTCGGTGGTCTGGTTCGAAAATTGGGACGACGGATCTCCCAAGCCTCCTGAGCAGTGGCGTGAAGCTTGCATGGCATCTGTTGGCTCCCATGACATGCCGCCTTCGCAGGCATACCTGGCTTTGGAGCATATCGAGCTTCTACTGCGGCTGGGTTTGCTCACCGGCACCTTGGATGAAGAGACGGAAAAAGCCCGAGCACAGCAAGAACGGCTGCTGCGGGTACTGCGTGAGCGGGGTTTGCTCACCGGGGACGAAAACACCGTTGAGGAAACTATCTTGGGCCTCTACCGTTATCTTGCGACCACCCCTGCCAAGTTGCTCTCCGTGTCGCTTACCGACGCGGTGGGGGACAGGCGGGTCCAAAATCAGCCTGGAACCTATACCGAGTATCCCAATTGGCGTCAGCCGCTCACTAACCCCGCCGGAGAGCGGGAAACTCTGGAAAAGCTCTTCGCTGACGAC
>JAITSW010000058.1 GCA_031287505.1 Propionibacteriaceae bacterium | reverse complement strand
ACTCGGAGGGCTTCCAATACGTGGCTTTCAAGCCGGGTGCCGTCGCCCAAATTGAGTCGATCATCGAGATTGCCAAGGCTGCTCCCAACGCCACCATCATCATGCAGGTGGAAGACGGCCATGCCGGCGGCCACCACTCTTGGGAGAATCTCGACGATCTGCTGCTTTCGACGTACGCCAACGTCCGGGCTCAAGAGAACATCATTTTGCTCGCCGGCGGCGGGATCGGCACCCCGGAGGTCGCCGCCGACTATCTCAGCGGTGATTGGGCGCTCAAGCACGGCTCGGCGAGGATGCCGGTGGACGGTGTTTTCATTGGAACGGCTGCGATGACGGCGTTGGAAGCCAAGACGACGCCCGAGGTCAAAGACCTGCTGGTCAAGACGCCGGGTTTGCGCGTCGAAGACGAGCACCACGGCTGGGTTGGCTCTGGCGAGGTGCTGGGCGGCATGACTTCCGGCCTCTCGCACCTTCGCGCCGACATGTATGAGATTGAAAACGCGGCCTCGCGTTTTAGCCGCTTGATTCAAGAGGTCGGCGGCGATATCGAGGCTACTCAGGCTCGGCGCGAAGAAATCATCGAGGCAATGAACAAGACGGCTAAGCCGTACTTCGGCGATGTGGAGTCGATGACGTATGCGCAGTGGGCTGGCCGGTTTGCCGAGCTGGCCTACCCATGGGCGGATTGGTCTTGGCAAGATCGCTACTTCGATCTGCTGCAACGCGTTGAGGCCCGCTTGAGCGAAAAAGACTTTGGCGAAGTTGAATCGCTTTTTGCGTCTTTGGCTGATGTCGACGACGCTCCCGCAGCTTTAAAGCGTTTGCTGGCGGCCTACCCGAACGCGAACGATATTGACGTCACCGCTATCGATGCGGCGTGGTTTGTCACCCTTTGCCGCAAACATCCCAAGCCGGTGCCATTCGTCCCGCGTATCGACGACGAGCTGTTGCGCTGGTGGGGTACCGATTCGCTTTGGCAATCGCACGACCCGCGTTATGGCGCGGATTCGGTGCGCGTCGTTCCCGGGCCGGTTTCGGTGGCGGGGATTGACCGCGTCGATGAGCCGATTGCTTCGCTGCTGGCGCGTTTTGAGAAGGCAGTTGTCAAGCGCGTGGCCGCAAACGGCGTGAAGCCGCGTCCGGTCTTTTCCAGGTATGGCAGCGCCAAGTCAGCCGAAGACTTCATCCGCAAGGCCCCGCACATTGTCTGGACCGGCCATCTAATGGCCAACCCGGCCACTACGCTCGATCCGAAGTCGTACAAAATCGTCCAGTTCGGAGATGCCGGCTCAAATCGCTACGACATCAAAATCAAGCTCGACACCTATTGGGACAAAGACCCGCTCGGCCATCGCAAATTCGCTGTTAGGGAGCTGAACATCCCGTTGGTTTTACCGGCCAGCGCTGCCACTGGCGGGGTGCCAGTGGTGGATAGCGAACGTCTTCCAGAGCAGATGTTCGCTCTGTTGGCTGCCACAGCCGGGGTGGGAAACACCGCCATTCAGGGCGACCACATTGAGGCGCTTCCGGTGATGAAGAGCTCCGAAGAGTTCCCGTTTGGGCAGGCCAGCTACAACTTCACCCTCAGCGATTTTCTCGGACAAGACCACGCCAACGTCACGGGAGCCGCGTTGGGTGCCGATATGACGACGGCCGCTATCGTCCCAGATGCGCTGCTCGGCCCAGCTTGGCCGGCGATCTATAGCGCTTTGGGCTCGGCAATCAAGGACGATTATCCGGTTATCGAGGGCTTGCTCAACGCCGTCCACCTAGATCACACCGTCAGCCTGCTCGTCGACGCCCAGACGTTGGTTGAACGGGCCCATGCCGCTCGGCAGGCAAAGGACATCGAGTCTGGCCAAGTGCGGGTGCTCTCTAACGCGGGCGCCTTGATCGAGTCCAGTGCCGGCCGCGTCATCGAGGTGGCGCTGGAGTATTGGTTCCAGGGTGAAAAGGTCGCCGTCTTGCTTGAGCGTTTTGCCATTCGCGGACGGGCATCTGGGACGAATACCCCAGGTGAGGCCCCGTACGCCGGCGGTGGCGGGCATGTCATCACCCCGACGCCAAAACGCCTGCTGCGCCAGGCTACCGTCGCCGCTCCTAAAGACATGACGCCGTTCGCGCGCGTCTCGGGCGACTTCAACCCCATCCACACTTCTTATCGGGCGGCCAAGGTTGCCGATCTGAACGCGCCTATCGTGCACGGTATGTGGCTTTCGGCCACCGCGCAGCACGTCGTGAGCGCTATAGACAAGACCGGTAACTCGTACACAATTCTGGGCTGGACGTACAACATGTACAGCCCAGTCGCGCTAAACGACGTGGTGGAAATCACAGTCGAGCGGATTGGGACTGTCCTTGGCGGCGGTCTTGCGCTCGACGTCACCTGCCGTATTAACCGGGAGGTAGTTTCCAAAGCCTCCTGCGTCGTGGCGGCAAAGAAAACTGCCTACGTGTACCCAGGCCAGGGCATTCAGTCCCAAGGCATGGCCCTTGACGAACGCGTGAAGTCTGCGGCGGCCCGCGATATTTGGGAACGTGCCGATGCCCATACCCGCAAGGTGTTGGGCTTCTCGATTTTGGCACTCGTACGCGACAACCCCAAGCAGCTCACCGCGAACGGCGTCACCTACCGCCATCCAGAGGGTTTGCTGAATCTCACACAGTTCACCCAGGTGGCTTTGGCGACGGTCGGCTTCGCGCAGACCGCTCGTCTGCGTGAGGCGGGCGCACTCGTCGATGGCGCGTATTTCGCCGGCCACTCGTTGGGCGAGTACGTCGCCCTCTCGGCTTATTCGGGTATTTTCCCGCTGGAGAGCGTCATCGAAATTGTCTTCCACCGCGGCTCGACGATGCATGGGCTCGTCCCCCGTGATGAGAATGGCCGTTCCGACTATGCGATGGGTGTTTTGCGTCCGAACCAATTTGGGGTAGACGACGAAGGCTGCCGCGGGTATGTCGAATCGATAGCGGAGGCGACCGGCGAATTCCTGGAAATCGTGAACTACAACCTTGCCGGCGAGCAGTACGCCATTGCCGGCACCCGGGCCGGGCTGAAGGCGCTAGCCGCCGATGCCTCCCGCCGAGCCGAACTCGCCGGCGGCAAGGCGCCTTTCATGTTTGTGCCCGGCATCGATGTGCCCTTCCATTCGCAGGTGCTGCGCGGCGGC
>JAITSW010000044.1 GCA_031287505.1 Propionibacteriaceae bacterium | reverse complement strand
AAAGAAGCTCATATGTTTGCGGGTCGTCCAGGGTGCGGCCCAACTCTTCCAGATCGACATCGACGCCTTGGTTCGCTTTCACATTGGCCAGGGCGTCGTCCAAAATCGTAAGATTCTTTAGCCCCAAGAAGTCCATTTTGACTAGGCCAAGCGCTTCGCAGGCGTGATAATCGAACTGGGTGATTATCGCCCCATCCGACTCCCGCTTCATGATCGGGACAATGTCGAGCAGCGGATCAGAAGACATGATCACGCCGGCCGCGTGCACACCCCATTGGCGCTTCAATCCCTCCAATCCCTGCGCCGCCTCTAAGACCTGCGCCGCCTCCGGATCACTCTGGACGAGCATGCGGAAATCATTTCCCTCGCCATAGCGCTCATCGCTTGGGTCGAAGAGCTTCTTCAGATCGAGCTCATTGCCCTGCATCGCCTTGGGGTAGGCCTTCGTCAGCATTTCTCCCAACGCATAGGGCTTGCCCAGCACGCGGGCGGAATCCTTGAGGGCTTGCTTGGCTTTGATCGAGCCATAGGTGACGATCTGCGCCACCCGGTCAGCGCCGTATTTTTGGGTGACATATTGGATGACGTCAGAGCGGCGGCGATCATCGAAGTCAATGTCGAAGTCGGGCATTGACGGGCGTTCGGGATTGAGGAAGCGCTCGAAAATCAGCCGGTGCTGCACCGGGTCGAGATCGGTAATGCGCAAGGCGTAGGCACACATCGAGGCAGCGCCCGAGCCACGCCCAGGACCGACCCGGACACCGTGGGTCTTCGCCCAGTTGATGAAATCAGCCACCACGAGGAAATAGCCCTGGTATCCCTTGCCGACGATGACGCCCGTCTCATATTCGACTTGGTCTAGGGCGTACTGGGGGATGCCGTCGGGATAGCGGAGTTCTAGGCCGCGCCGGACTTCTTTGTTGAACCAGCTTTCCTCGGTTTCCCCGGCAGGTATATCGGCCTTTGCCATGTACGTGCCGGAGCCCTCGACAAATTCGACATTGCAACGCTCGGCAATGGCCAAGGTGTTGTCGCAAGCGTCAGGTAAATCTGCAAACAGCGCCCGCATCTGCGCAGCCGACTTCAAGTAGTAGCCACTGCCGTCAAAGCGAAAACGATCTTCGGTGTCGACGGTGGAGCCGGAGTTGACACACAGGAGCAGATCGTGAGCCACGGAATCTGACTGTTTAACATAGTGCAAATCGTTGGTGGCGACTAGGGGCAAGTTGAGATCCTTGGCCAGGCGGAGCAGGTCGCCGCGCACCCGATTCTCAATTTCAAGCCCGTGATCCATCAACTCGACAAAAAAGTTGTCTGCGCCAAAAATGTCGCGAAATTCTGCCGCCGACTTCAGCGCATTCTCATATTGCCCCAAGCGAAGATACGTCTGAACTTCCCCAGAGGGACAGCCGGTGGTGGCAATCAGACCTTCCGCATACTCGTTGAGAAGCTCGCGATCAGCGCGGGGTTTATAGAAATACCCCTCTAGCGATGATCTAGAGGCAAGCCGGAAAAGGTTTTGCATTCCCTGGGTAGACTGGGCCCACATCGTCATATGGGTATAAGCGCCGTTGGCAGACACATCATCGCCAGAGCCGTCCCCAAATTGGATTCTCTTGCGCTCGCCGCGAGGCGTGTTAGGCGTCAAATAGGCCTCTAAGCCGATGATGGGCTTGACCAGCGATGCCGTCTTCCCGGTCTTTGCCAGCTTGTGGGCGGTTTCGTAGAAGCTGTAGGCGCCAAAAAGATTGCCATGGTCGGTGATGGCGATAGCCGGCATTTCCAGCTGGGCCGCTGATTTCACCAAATCATTTAGACGCGCTGCCCCGTCCAGCATCGAGTACTCGGAATGCACATGCAGATGGACGAAATTATCCGACACCTATTTCCTTCTTCCCCAAGAAATCGCTGAGATACAAGACTAACTTGTAGCCGAGAACCCCGGCCGTTTGACTCGCCCTGTTGGCTGGCTTATCAAAGCCGATGCGGAAGTCTTCGGGGCACTATGCCCGCAGCGGGCGATCACCGGGCAGAATCGGTTTTGGCAATCTGGACGAACCTTGGAAGAGCAGATCCACGCCATTGGCAGCCGAACGTCCCTCCGCAATGGCCCAGACGATCAATGACTGGCCACGGCCGGCGTCGCCACAGGCGAAGACGTTCGGGACGTTGGTGGCATAGTTCTCATCGCGGGCAATGTTGCCGCGCTCGTCCAACTCCAAGCCCAGCTCTGCCACCAAGCCAGCGCGCTGCGGGCCGGTAAACCCCATCGCCAGGAGCACCAACTGCGCCGGAATCAACTGCTCGGTGCCGGGGATTTGCTCGAGCTTGCCAGCGACATCATCGACCTGCACCACCCGAAGACCGCTTACCTGCCCGGAGACGTCACCGAGGAACTCGGTAGTCGAGACGGAATAGAGCCGCTCCCCACCCTCCTCATGTGCCGAAGACTCACGGTAGATGTTCGGATACGTCGGCCAAGGCTGACTGGCGGGGCGGGTGAGCGGTGGCTTAGGCAGGATTTCAAGCTGTAAAACCGAGCGCGCGCCTTGGCGCAGCGCGGTGCCCAGGCAGTCGGCACCGGTATCGCCGCCGCCGATAATCACCACATCTAGGCCTTTGGCGGTGATCTGGTCTTCAACCTCTTGCCCAAGTGCCACGCGGTTGGCCTGCGGCAAATACTCCATAGCCTGATGGATGCCCTTCAAACTCCTGCCGGGTACCCGCAGATCGCGGGGAACGGTAGAACCGATAGCGAGCACAACTGCGTCAAAGCGCTCGAGGAGCTGTTCTCCGGTGATATCGACGCCGATCTGAGTATTCACCTTGAAGACAGTGCCTTCCAAAGACATCTGC
>JAITSW010000226.1 GCA_031287505.1 Propionibacteriaceae bacterium | reverse complement strand
CCCGCCGGATTGCCGCCGGGATTCCGACGCGAAGCCGGCAGAGCCCGAAGGTGCGAGCCCGATCAGATTCGAGATGACGGTTGGATCTCGGATGGCGATGCGGTCTAGGACGGTGGATTGCCAAATCGATCAGGGACGCCGCCGCGGATAGCGGTTGCGCTGGAATACAGGCATACCGCAGCGGCAGTGGCCAGATTCAGGCTCTCGGCCTTTCCATAAATTGGGACGGCTACCGCTCGATCGGCAAGCTCTATGTGCTCGGTGGGCAAGCCCCAAGACTCATTTCCCATCACCCAGGCAGTGGGCTTCGCCAGGTCATCGCCAAGCTCGGATAGCGAGTACCCGGCGTCTCCATCGGTGGCGAAAACCTGCATTCCAGCCGCCCGGCAGGCATCAATCGCCGTGCTCAACTCAACGTCGGCAACGACAGGCAAGTGAAAAATACTCCCTACCGAAGCCCGCACGACCTTGGGGTTGTACAACTCGACCGAATCACAGCTCAAGATCACCACGTCAGCCCCAAAGGCGTCCGCACAGCGAATGACGGTACCGGCATTACCCGGATCACGCACCTGGGCGCAGACGACCGCCAACTTCGGCGATTGATGGTCGGCTTCACCCTCGAAAGGCAGCGTCGGGGTGAAAACCGCATCCAGCCCGACGTCGATTTGCCGCGCCACCGCAACCACGCCTTGCGGCGTGACGGTGTCGGTGATGGTAGCCAGATTTTGCTCGCTCAGGGCGTACACCGGCACCTGGGCCGCTTCGGCCTGCTCGACCAAGTCGGTGTTGGCCAAGGCGGCATCCCAGCGCACGTACAGAGTCTTCACAACACCTGGCAGCCGCAATGCCTCGCGAACTGCCTGCCGCCCCTCCACTAAAAACAAACCGGTGTCTTTTCTGGCCGGACGGCGCTGCAAAGCCCGATCTGCGCGGAGTTGGGCTTGTGACGGCTCGGGCAACTCCATGCGTTCTTCGCTACCCATATGCTGCTCCTTTCGCATATGCCGGCATCCCTCCAGTCAGGTAATACACGACCGAGGGGATAAACCGATACTCCAATGTCACTCTCGGCTTATGCGTAAATGACAAAGAATTGGGGTGCTGGGGAGTTACTGATTTGCCTTAGCGATATCTACCAAGGCGGTGAATGCCGTCGGGTCGGTAACGGCGAGATCGGCGAGGATCTTGCGGTCAACCTCAATCTCGGCGTTCTTCAACCCAAAGATAAACCTGTTGTAGGTCAGACCTTCAGCGCGGACAGCGGCGTTGATGCGCTGGATCCAAAGTGCGCGGAAATCACCCTTCTTGGCGCGGCGGTCGCGGTAAGAATAGGTATAGGAATGCAGCAACTGCTCCTTCGCCTTGCGATACAGACGCGAGCGCTGCCCACGATAACCCGAAGCCTGCTCCAAAACCTCGCGGCGCTTCTTCTGCGCGTTTACCGAACGCTTTACACGTGCCATTTCTAATGCTCCTCTTTGTTTTCGGCGGTTACCCCACCGATGCCCTACGGCAGTGTTGGTTATTTGGACTTGTAGCTGCCGAGCAACTTACGCGCGTTTTTCAGATCCGCGCCGTCAACGGCAACATCGGCGCTCAAGCGACGGGTGCGCTTGGTGGGCTTGTGCTCGTTCAAGTGACGCTTCCCGGCTTGCTGGCGCATTAACTTGCCAGTGCCAGTGCTGCGGAAACGCTTCTTCGCTCCGGAATGAGTCTTCATCTTCGGCATATCTTGCTCCTTGTTATCTATCTGTCAAATCTCTAGACGTCGATATCGGCGTCAATATTGTCCGATGGGCCGCGTTTCTTAGTTACCTTCTTTTCCGCGGCGGCAGCGCGAAGGCTCGCCTGCTCGGTGCGTTCTGCTTCGGCATTTGCGGCGCGGGTGGCAGCCTTGGCAGCCTTGGCGGCTTCTACCTCGACACGCGCCTCAGACTTCTTGCGCGTGGGGCCCAGCACCATGATCATGTTGCGGCCATCTTGCTTGGGGGCAAACTCCACGACACCGTCTTCGACGACGTCATCAGCCAAACGGCGAAGCAGGTTGAACCCCAATTCAGGACGGCTCTGCTCACGTCCGCGGAACATAATGGTGATCTTTACCTTGTCGCCAGCCTTCAGGAAGCGAACAACGTGGCCCTTCTTCGTCTCATAATCATGTTCGTCGATTTTGGGACGAAGCTTCATCTCTTTAATGACGGCATTGGACTGATTACGGCGGGATTCACGGGCCTTCTGGGCAGCTTCGTATTTGAATTTGCCGTAATCCATCAGTTTTGCGACCGGTGGCCGTGCCTGGGGAGCCACTTCCACCAAATCCAAATCAGCCTCTTGGGCTAACCGCAGGGCGTCCTCAATGCGGACGATACCGACCTGCTCTCCCGCAGGCCCAACTAGCCGCACCTGATCTACATGGATGCGTTCGTTGATACGTGGCTCGGTGCTGATATTGCCTCCTAGGTTTTATGCGGTGCCTTTGCGATGCGCAAACACAGCGAAACCCAAGTGTTAGGCACGCCGCCAAGCACGCCTAAGCGATAAGCAACTTTCGTCGCCGTGACCCGCCGTGCCCACAGATGGCCGAC
>JAITSW010000123.1 GCA_031287505.1 Propionibacteriaceae bacterium | reverse complement strand
TGGGGATTGCGTTTATCTCAGCTTTGCCCTTTTTGGTGTTTGCCTCCAATCCGATGCCAAACTTCTTCCTCCGGATCTTCGTGTTCTGCGTTTACCTCGCGTGGCTCGGGTACACCTGTAAGACCATATCTCCCGGACGTTTCTCCGGGCTCATTGCGGCAGACCTTATCACTCTCACGCTGGTGGTTCCGTTTGCCAGTTTCCATCAGTTCTTCTGCCGGCCAATCGCGCTCATCCGCCAACTCGAGAAAGGTAAAAGAATTCTTGCCGCTGTCGTTGGCCTGGTCGTTTTCTGCCCGTTGCTGCTTTTAACCACCCTGCTGTTGAGCCAAGCCGATACCGGCTTCGCAGAACTGACGGCAAGTCTGCTTACCTGGCTCGAAGACATCAACGTCATGAAATACGCATTCGAATTAGTCTTAGGCATTCCGATAGCGGCATACGTCTTTGGCGCGGTCTGGGGAAATCGAACTCGCCGGTTTACGCAATCGGTGACAAAGCTGTCTCTCGCTTCAACACTGCGGAAAGCACACCAGCTTTCTTTGGCCGCTTTCTACACCCCGCTTGCGCTCTTCATCGGGATCTATTTGCTCTTTTTCGGCGCGTTGGGCAACTACCTGTTCTCCGCCCTTGGCTCGCAATTGCCAGGCGGTTTTTCTTATGCCCAATACGCCCGCCGGGGTTTCTTCGAGTTGTGCGCGGTGGCAGCCATAAACGCCATCATCCTGGCAGCGGTCTATCTATTGGGCAAACGCGGGGAACACGAGTACCCCAAAGCGTTACGGGCTCTTACCGGCACCATCTCGGCGCTCACCCTGCTGCTGGTGATAACCGCAGCCAGCAAAATGTGGCTCTACATCGACACCTTCGGGCTCACGCAACTCCGGGTTTACACCATGTGGTTCATGGTGGTGTTGTTCGTTTCCTTCCTCATCCTCTTGGCCTGGCATATTCGCCCATTCAACGCCGGACGGCCGATGATCATCGCCTGGATCGTCCTTTTCTTAGGGCTCTTCTTCGCCAATACGAACGGCCTGATAGCCCAGCACAACGTGGATTCGTTCCTCAGCGGAAAGCTGGACACACTAGACGCTGAAACCATCTACGCCCTCTCAGATGCAGCCGTCCCCTACCTAATCGAAGTGCGGGATAACCCCGCCGTAGACCCGGCCTTGCGAAATGAGATCCGAGAAGAGCTAAACATCCGCATGGGTGTCGGCAACGCCGTCTACGCGGACGCCATCGAATGGTTCGACTGGAGCATCCAGTCGCAGATAGCCGAAAACCTGCTCACGCCCCGCGGGTAAACGTTACTTGGGGATGTTACTTGGGGACGGCCCTTTGTTGCGTTGCGTCTTCCGAACGTTATTGGGGGACGTTACTTGGGAACGGTCTTTTGTTGCGTTGGGTTGCGTGGAGCGGTGTCTTTTGCCGACTCTGCTGCCCGAGATAGGAAGGGTCTATTTAACAACTAGGAACAACCCATAGAATGGCTCCTTGTGCGAAGACTCGGTTACCTAAGTGCGATAGCCCTCGGTGGTGCTATTGGGGTGTATGCCAGAGCGGCACTTTCGCAGGCTCTGCCCGGGTTTGGCACCACCTTCGCCATTAATATCTTGGGGGCTTTTCTCCTCGGTCTTTTGATAGAAACGCTCGGCTATGGGTCAGGTTGGCGACACATTTTGCGCCTTGGCCTCGGCACTGGGCTACTTGGTGGTTTCACTACCTATGCCACCTTCTCGCTTGAGATTGTTGAGCTTTGGAGTGCTGCCCCTAGGCTCTCCGTCGGTTATTCGGTTGCCAGCTTGGTAGCGGGGGTAGCGGCAGCTCTTGGCGGGATCTGCTTAGCCAAACGCCTGACGACTACACCGGCTTCCAGCGGAGCGGACGCATGATCTGGTTGGTTAAACGCGCAACAGCCCGCCCGCTACTTCCGCACGCTTCGCAATACAACCCCACCATCCGACCGAGGTTGACAACGGGGGTCTGTCACCTTCCTTCGGTAGAGCCACAGCTATGTTCTTGTTTGCCAGATGTGCAACGCTGCTACCTCACCCCTGGTAAGGCCACAGCATGATTTGGGTTGCCTTAGCTGGCGGTTGTGGTGCAGTTGCTCGCTATCTCAGCGATGGCTTGATCATGCGTAATCGAAAGCAGTTGCGGGGTTGGGCAACCCTAACTATCAACATCGTTGGGTCGCTTTTTTTAGGCCTACTAGTGGGTTGGTGTCTTTCAAATCTGGGGCATGACGAGTTGCGGATGATCTTGGGTGTCGGTTTCTTAGGCGGCTACACCACCTTTAGCACCGCCTGCGTCGAAGCCGCTCGGCTCGTTCTTCGAAAGGAGTACCGTACCGCTGCTCTTCTCGTTGTAACCATGCTTATCGGAAGTGTGTTTGCCACCGCTTTCGGGCTCTGGGTTTTTCTGTCATGAAAGTGGCAAAGATTCCGCATCAAGGTGCTCGCTCCTTCGTAGCTCCGCCTGCTTTGCAGAACCGGGATGGCCAAAACCAACTTTTCACCACCTTCGAAGGCAGCGGAATGCCTTGGATCGCTGCATTAGCTCGCGAACTGCGCAGGTGGACTTTAGCGCGAAAAAGAGCGGAGCGCTAATGCATCTAGAACGGCCATCTCTAGCGAAAGATGTCTTTCAGTTATGAGAACTGAAGCACCGGCACTACTGCCGAGCCTTCGGGCTGCCACCGGAGCCAAGACGCCCGACGCCATTCACTGGGCGACCGCAGCACTGCATGGTTGCGCTGAACTTTGGACTGGTGACGCAGCTTTTGCAGCCAAGTCTGCCGGATTTGTCGTCGATAAATTTGCCGGGCTGGCTTGAGACTGGGCAGGTTTAGACAATTCCAACACCGAAATATGCTAAGCGCCTCATGCAGTTGATTCACCAAATCTTTGGCCACGACCCCACCTCTTCTGGGCAATGTCTAAAACCGCGAGACTAAAGTTGCTTGTCAGGTTTATTGCTGGAATCGACGGTCGAGGAGGTTTGCGAAGGTCACGGATTTCTTTCAAAGCCAGTCTTCGACTTGTAGGCCTGGCACTCGATCAAACTCTCGGGTGTTGTTTGTGACCACTACTAATCCGCGAGAACGGGCATGCCCGGCAATCAAGGAATCGAAAGGGCCGATTGGGGTTCCTTGGGCTGCGAGCTTGGCTCGTAATCTGCCCGCATTCTCGGCTGCAGCGCGGTCAAATGGCAAGACTTCTACCAAAGACAGCAATTCTTCAACACTCCGCCTATTTCCGCAGGGGTCGGACGATCTTTCGGCTCCATACTCGAGTTCCATAGCAGTGATGACGGACACCGCGATCCGACCCTCAGCATCGCGGAAACGCTGACGGGTTGGTGGAGTTGCCCCGCGCAACAGAGCAATAACGATATTCGTATCCAGGAGATAGGCCAGACTCACAAGGCCACCCGTTCGTCAGCCGACCCTTGATCACGGTCGGCGAGGAAATCTTGGCTGACTCGAGAGCCGCGATCAAACCACTCGTCCCAACTCGATCCAACTGGGGTGATTACCCGCGAAGCGCCAATAGCCTGGATGCTCACCTCGGTCACATCGGCTGGTAGTGCAACCGCCTTCGGCAGACGGATCGCTTGAGTGCGATTGTTGTAAAAGACGGTGCTGGATGTCACTGGAACCTCCTTGGATATACATAAAGTATATACCATGCTTTTGAGGGCGAGCCCCTAACATTCCACTGTCATGTCGAAGCCATTTATAGCTCTTAGAAGTTCTTTATTCTGGCGCAAGCCCGGTTCTCAAGCTGTAGGCAATGTCTGGGCGACCATTCCCTTCGGCGATTTGAGCTGCCGCTTCCCAGTCGTAGTTAATGGTGTGTAGTTCCGCAGTCCAGCCACTAGTTTCTCGCTCAACTATGGCGTAGCGAGCTTCGGGCGAACCCGATTCCATGACGTGCAGGTAGGGCAAGTCGTCGGCGTAGGCCGGCCAACCGACACTTCCGGGGTTGACGATGAGCGGGCCTTCATCGAGGCGGACTATGCGCGGAAGATGAGTATGGCCACACAGAATAACCTCAGCGACAATGTCGGCACCGAGACGTTCCACAATCTCTTCTTCAGTGGCAGGACGGGCACCGGTTGGCTCAACAGTTTCTAGGAGGTACTCGAGATCACTGCGAGGTGATCCATGGAAGGCAGTGACGCCCGGCACCGGTTGAAGTCGCGTGGGCAGACTAGCCATCCACTCAAGATCCTCTGCGGATAGCTCTTGGCGGGCAAGCTGGTCAGACAGACCAAGTTGCGCTATCGGGTTTTCGAGCAACTGACGTTCATGGTTCCCCCTAATTACCAGGTGATCGAGCCTGCGCAGCTGCCACGCGGTTGCTCCGGGCTCGACGCCGCCCGAACAGAGATCGCCCAGGTTGACTACCATGTCTACCCGATCCGCACTCAAAGCCTTCTGGGCGGCATCGAGAGCCAGAAGATTGCCATGAACGTCCGAGATAACCCCAATTCTCATGGAGAGAGTGTAGCTAGTGGCTCTTGTCTGACAAACCGGAGAGTCAGTGGCAGGTGCCCAACACAGAATGGCGAACATGAAGGCGTGCAAACCAATGCTCAGCACGTCAATGAACCGGCAAGGAAATCAAGCGCAGATCTAGAAATCTCCGTAACACCTATTGATAATAATTATGAAAGCCAAGTAACATTTGGTTCATGATCAGCGCAGAACTTGGCAGCCAACTTGAATCCTACGTGGCCGATCTCGTCGCTCATGGGCGCTACGGGTCTAAGAGCGAAGTATTGCGTGAAGGCGTCCGATTAGTTCAGGATCTTGAGACGCGAAGGACAGCCTTGGCAGCGATACTCGACCAGGCTTTGGCAGAGTCGGACGCAGGTTTGGGCGTCAGTGCCGATGAGATATTCGACCGTCTCGAAGCCAAGTATCGAAAACTTGCCAAGTAGTCGTGATGCGAGTCATCTTACTTCCGAGCGCTGAAGTCGACATAGAAGGTATCGGCGACTATATCGCTGCCAACAACCCAGCAAGAGCACTCACATTCATCCAAGGCCTTCGCCAACAAGCAGAAAACCTTAGTCATTTTCCTCTCGGACACCCCCATGTCCGAGGCTACGAGCCATCAGGGGTGCGCTACACCGTCTACGGTCGGCACCTAATTATCTTTAGAGTGATCCAAGACGACGAAAGCTCCGTGGTGCATGTGCTGCGCGTTCTTCATGAGGCTCAGGATTATCTGAACATCCTTGAGTTGTAACAGCAAGCTTCTTTGTGACGTCGCTGTGGCACGGTTCTTTGTGACGTTTCGCAGAGATTGCGATTGGCGATTTTGGCACCTGCCGACAACACAAAAAGAACGATTGCACTGAACTTTGGACTAGTGACGCAGCTTTCGCAGCCAAGTCTGTCGGATTCGTCGTCGATAAAATCGCTGGGATAGCTTGAGACTGACAGTCGTTTTGCAGGCAGTACCGCATCACAGCTCTTGGCCTACTTGACAGCTTTTGATGCCTTGAGGCAGACAAACCGGAGGTGTAAGTCCCGCCAACGACAACGTCCCCCAGGTAACGTTTTTCCCCAAGTAACGTTCTTCTCTGTCTCATTCGACAAGTCGGATCGCATAAACAAGATCAGAATCTGCAAAACCTACGACTTTATTCCTGCAAAACCTACGATTTAGAGTCTGCAAAACCTACGACAGTGACTATGCTATTTACATGGATAGCCTGCTTGATCGTCATCTGTTGAGCCTTGCTCGGCAATATTTGGACGTCTTCCCGACGCTGATAATTGAGGGCGCACGGCAGGTGGGAAAATCGACATTCGCCTCAATGTTGGTAGCGGATCGTTCAGCTATGGTCGTTTCTCTTGATGATCTTCAAAATCGGCGACAGGCTGCTGATGACCCAGTGGGGTTTGTGGGGCAATTGCCGAACGGAACTCTAGTTATTGACGAGATTCAGCGAGTCCCTGAATTGATTCTGCCAATCAAAGCAGCCATTGATGCCAATCGACGGCCAGGGCGTTTTGTCCTCACCGGCTCCTCAGATTTGTTGCGGTTGCAACGCACTCCAGATTCTTTGGCTGGGCGTGCTGTGACATTACGGTTGCGGGGTTTCAGCCAAGGAGAGCTACGCGGCGTCCGCGAGGATTTTATTGGCTGGCTTACCGGAGCTATGGCAGATGAACCTGCCAAAGGGATTCCGCTCCCGGCTGATGGTGTGAGTCCGCGTTTCCCTTGGAGTGCCACCTCGTCTATGACTCGCGAAAACTGCGTGTCCATGCTCAGCGCTGGCGGCTATCCGGCGATGGCGTTAGGCGAGAAAGGCGTTCGTAATGCCTGGCTCACCAGCTATATCCAGCAGGTTGTCCAGCAAGATACTGCCGACGTTCGCCGCGTTACTGAGCCATTACGTCTGACCAAACTGTTGCGGCTGTTGGCTGCCAACCAAGCGGGCGAACTGATTAAAGCACGGCTTGCAAATGAGGCAGATATTCCAGCTAGCACCATAACTGATTACCTCAATGTACTGACAACACTCTTCCTGGTTGATTCGATTCCACCGTGGACCCCAAATCTGACTGGACGCGAAATTGACCGTCCGAAGGCAGTGGTAGTGGACCCAGCAATGGCGCTGAGTCTCGCCAGAGTGAAGCCAGCTAGTCTGATTCCAGTCAGCGGTGAATATCTTGGCCATTTGCTTGAGGGGTTTGTCGCGGAGGAACTAGCTAAACAACGGAGCTGGAGCAGTGTTGACTATGACATTTATCACTACCGCAGTGCGGGCGGTACAGAGGTTGACCTTGTTCTTGAGTTAGAGGATGGATTGTTGCTCGGAATCGAAGTGAAAACAACCCAGAGTGTGCTGTCAGCACACGTCAAAAATCTGCGCCGACTGCGGAGTCAAC
>JAITSW010000145.1 GCA_031287505.1 Propionibacteriaceae bacterium | reverse complement strand
CCTCCGAATTCGCCCGGCGACAGCGTCTTTGGTTAGCGGCGGCGTATGCAATTGCCCAAGTTCTTCCAGACTGGCTTCCTGATGGGCGATACGCAGTTGGCCGGCAATCAGAAGATGCTCGGGGATGTCGTCCCCCAAGATCACCAAAGCCCGACGAGCCCGCACCCCGGCAGCCACCGCCGCCCGAGCGGAACGTCGCAGATTAGCATCATCAAAATTCGCCAGCCGATTCGCCGAAGCCTTTACCTCGCGGCGGACTCTGCGGTCTTCCCATTCTAGGACAGCATCATGGGCACCCATGCGGGTCAACATGGCGGCAATCGCGTCGCCATCACGGATGACAACCCGATCGACCCCGCGAATTTCGCGAGCCTTGGATGAAATCCCCAGCCGCCGAGCAGCACCGGTAAGGGCTAAGGCCGCGTCAGAGCCCGGACATGTCACTCCCAAGGCCATCGAACGCCCGGGTTCGGTCAACGAGCCACGAGCCAAAAAAGCTCCTCGCCAAGCTGCTGCCAGCGCCTCGGCGCTTCCGCCGACAATCTGAGCCGGAAGGCCGCGCACCGGACGTCCCCGAGAATCAATCAGACCAACTTGGCGGGCGAGTGCCTCCCCATGCCGATAGAGACGGACAAGGTAGCGGCTGCCTCGATGCAAACCACCCGCACTTATCACCACAAACTCGGCTTCGTAGCCAAACAAATCCCAAACCGCGCTGCGAAGCCGGCGCGCGATTTGCCCTGTCTCGAGTTCGGCTTCGACAACTATGCGCCCACCAGCCACATGCAGTGAATTTGAAAACCGCAAGAGCGCCGAGATTTCGGCCCGTCGCAACTCCGGTTTGAGAACTGGAATGGTGGCCAACTCGGCTTTCACCTGCTGAGTCATTGACATGTTAAAGCGCTTACTTCCTTTCGGGTAAGAGACAGCTTAGTGCCGAATCTTACAGATCACAGCCCCATGACAGCTGCCAAAGCGGCACTGAGCTTGAAACGATCATGCCTGGCGGAACCATCTCTGGCCCGCACATCGGCAATAACCAATTCTGCCCCAAATTGCCCGGCTACCTGAGGCAAACGAGCATCTGCGCCGGCAAAAGAGGGATCAACCAAGATCGTTTCCAGCCGAAGATTCGGCGCATGGTCTAACAAAGCATCGAGGTGTTTAGAAGCAGTGTAATTGTGAGTTTCGTCGTCCGTCGCCGAAAGGTTGAGATTGAGGATCCGCCGGGCTTCGGTATTGACGATGGCTTCTAAGAGATCAGGCACCAGCAGATGCGGCATGACAGACGAAAACCAGGAGCCAGGCCCCAACACGACGTAGTCAGCCTCCAAAACGGCAGCCACCGCCTCCGGCGCCGCTGGCGGCTCTTGCGGAATGATACGCACGCGTTCAATCTCGCCAAGAGCCAAGGCCACATTCTCCTGCCCGGTAACGACGAAACGCTCGGTAGGCTTGGACGGATCGACCCGCATCACATCAGCTTCAATAACTAGCGGAACGAGGGACATCGGCAGCACACGGCCACGAATGCGCAGCAACTCAGCCACCATTTCCAGCCCGGCGACCGGGTCATCGAGGTTCTGCCACAAGCCGGCGATAAGCAAGTTCCCGATAGCATGCCCGGCCAATGGCCCGTCGCCGCCAAAACGAGACTGCAAGACCTCTGCCCAGGCTTGCTCTACTTCATCATCCCCACATAGGGCCGCCAAGGCCATCCGCAAATCTCCAGGGGGAAGGATGTCGAATTCTTCGCGCAAACGACCCGACGAACCACCGTCATCCGCCACCGTGACAATTGCCGTTATCCGGTGGGTGAGCCGACGCAGCGCGCTCAATGAGGCGGCTAAACCGTGACCACCGCCCAATGCGGTTACCGCTGGCGGGGTAAGCGCCGGATGCCGAAAAGCCCGCCCCCTCATTCCAAACCCAAATCTCGATGGGCGACAAAGACAGTAATTCCGCGCAATTGAAGCTGCTGGGCCAGCGCCGCGACAACAGAAACCGAACGGTGCTTACCACCGGTGCAGCCAACAACGACTGTCATCACACCTTTATCATCTGAGGCAAAACCCAACGAGGTGAGAGCGACCAACTCAGTGAGAGCGCCCACATACTTTTTTGCCTCTGGTTTGCTGAGCACATATCCAGCTACGGCCGGGATGAGGCCGTTTTGATCACGCAATTCTTGGACCCAGTAAGGATTTGGGAGGAAACGGACGTCAAGTAAAACATCTGCAGTCGGTGCCGCCCCATATTTATACCCGAAACTGACTAGTTGGACGGCACTGTGCACCTGACTCATATCGTCCATTATTCCAGACGCGTCTAAGCGGAAAACCCCCTTCCTAGCTAATCTCGATGATTTCACCGGTAGCAACGTTTACCGCCTGTTTGGGCTGCTGGCCAGCGAGCGTGGAAAAGACCAGCTCAGCCGTCTTAAGCCCGATACCGTCTACCTCGGCCAATTCAGCCACGCTGGCGGCCCGGAGCGCTTTGAAGCTGCTGAAACGTTTGCGCAGCGCCTTGATCCGGGTAGGGCCCAGCCCGGGGACGGCGTCAAGAGTCGAATCCAGCATGGATTTCGAGCGCCGCTGCCGGTGATGGGTGATAGCAAACCGGTGTGCCTCATCGCGGATGCGCTGCAACAAATACAACCCTTGCGAATTGCGAGGCAAAATCGCTGGATACTGCGCCCCTGGGAGCCAGATTTCTTCGAGACGTTTTGCTAGGCCGCATAAGGCGACTCC
>JAITSW010000101.1 GCA_031287505.1 Propionibacteriaceae bacterium | reverse complement strand
GTTTTCAGCAGAATCCCACGCCTTATAGTCTTCAAATGTTGTTCCGGCAAACGCCGCCTCTAGATCATTGGCGAGTGACTCTTGCCGCACACCAGCCCCCAGAGCCGAACCCCCGAAACATATCCCGGCCAGAATGGCGATCGTCGTAACAAGCTTGGCGAAGGGTGCCGCATCAACTTTTTTGTTTCTGACCCAGCCATAGCCAAGATAGGAAGCCCACCCCAGCCAACTGCCAAACAGGGCTCCAAGGGAGTTCGCGACAATATCCAAAACTGCATTGCTACCTATCCCGAATACTGCTTGAAAGCACTCAACCAGCGTCGAAACAAGAACAGCTATCCCAGAAACCCGGAAAGGATGTCTCCATAGCAATGTGGCAAACAGCCCAGCTGGAATAAACAACACAATATTCAAAAGGGTATCCGTCCCAATTATCCCTTTCATCAGCGAGTCGGTATCCCAAACAAAGATATGATCAAAAAACAGCCCCCACGACTCTTCTCTAAAAAGAGTCACCTGAAATAATCCCCCAACCGAAACCACTGTTGCAAAAAACCAGACCAGCCTTGAGCGGGTTCGGAGTCGATCCCGAAACAGCCAGGTGCCACCGGCGGCCAACACAAAGACAGCGACCAAAATGATAATCATATGTGGCCGAAGAAGATACGAAATGTAGCTACTCATTCTCTCTCACCTATTCACAGCTATAGGAATGCATTCGGTAAGTGGTTCAATCTCGTCGGGAAAACCAGCCTTGCAGTGGAACCATAGAGATTGTTCCCAACTGCGTGCGCTGTCGGGGCAATCACGCTCGCAGCCACGAGAGCCCCTCCGTCAATGACAGCTAGGCCTTTTCGTACTTTCATTTTCCTACTCCTTTTCCCGGTTCGGATCCCATTCTATCTGTTTGCCCAGACGGTAGTGGCCGCCCATTTGCATTCCCGGGCAGATATGAGACTGGGAGCCTTTTGCGGATCCTCCCAACCGTCACTGATAACTCCTTTTTTTGCTAGGAGAAGGTAACAAAGAAGGAATATCCCTGAGCTAACTCCAGGTATTCCTTAGATAGAGTTGAGATTAGGCACGCAGAGAGTTTAAGCGTCCCGCTTTTTCAGCAAGAATCCACCACCAATGAGTGAAGCCGCTGCCCAACCAAATAAGATGGCCAGCGATCCCCAATAACCACCTAGGCCAGCGGGATTAATGGCGCTCAGTTGCGCTCCAGCTTCGGAAGGCAATAGCGCAAGCAGCAGCTCCGACCCGCCTAATGCGGTAAAGAGTTGAAGCACAATCGGAACTACATAAATTAAGGCAAAAGCTGCGGTGATGCCAGCAGCAGTAGAACGTACCATGAACCCGATACCGAGGCCGATCAGAGCCAACCCGGTTACGAATAGCGGTGCACTCAGGAGCATTCTCCAGGCAGCTGGATCGTTGAAGTTGGCGTCCAGTCCATCACTATTCAACACAGCCAGGGTCAAGAACGCAGAGATCACGACAATTACCATTGTGACGAGAAAGCTAACCAAAGAGATGAGCACTGTTTTGGTGGCCAACACCGGTAGCCGCCTCGGCACCGCAACCAAGGTAGAACGAATCATGCCCGACGAATACTCGTTAGTGATGACGAGCACGGCCAGCGCGACCATAAACAATAGTCCGAGCTGAGTAGTCGCCATGGCGATCAAATTTGCGATTATGACGCCTTTGAGTTCGCCGGTTTGGGATGCGTCTAGGCTTTTTCCGCTGGCTAGGAACAGCGGCATCAATGTGCCGACACCGATACACGCCAGGGTCATAGCCCCGAGCGTCCACCAGGTAGAGCGCAGGGTGAAAAACTTGATTTGCTCCGACCGCAAGACGCGGAAGAAGCTCAAATGAACGGATGTCGCGGCAGTTGGAATAGGGACAATAGTTACGCTCATGCTGTTGCTCCTTGATTAGCCGAAGCGGCGGATTGGGAATGATACTGAACAGAACTCTCAGTGAGCTCGAGGTAGACGCTTTCCAGCGAAGAAGTGATCGGAGTCAATTCGTGAAGTATCCAACCGTGTCGGGCGGCTTCTTCTCCGATGCGGACGGCATCAACTCCCTTGACGACTAGCAAGCCAGGCTCTTCGGATGTTACCTGAACACTTGGGCTTATCAATAGCGATGCAATTTCGGCCGCATGAGGTGAACGAACCCTGGTCGCAGTACCAGAAGCGCTGGCCAGCAACTCGCCAATGGGCATATCGGCGAGCATCTTTCCGCGCCCAAGGACGATGACATGGTCGGCCGTTTGAGACATTTCGCTCATCAAATGGCTAGAGATGAAGATGGTGCGTCCTTCAGCGGCCAATGAACGAACCAACATTCGCACCCAGGCGACACCTTCAGGGTCTAAACCGTTGACAGGCTCGTCCAATATCAAAGTTGCCGGGTCTCCCAAAAGAGCTGCCGCGATACCCAGACGCTGACTCATACCGAGCGAGAAGCTGCCAGCGCGTTTGTCGGCGACAGATTCGAGGCCGGTTAGCCCAATAACTTCCGCAACTCGACTGTTTGGGATGCCGTGGGTGGCGGCTAAAGCCCGTAAATGGGCTCTGGCGCTTCGCCCTTTGTGGAGTGCTTTAGCATCAAGCAAGACTCCGACTTCTCGCAGTGGAGCTTGGTGGCCTTCGTAGGAACGCCCGTTGACGGTGGCGACTCCTGAAGTTGGATTGTCTAGCCCGACCATAATCCGCATAGTGGTTGACTTGCCAGCTCCGTTCGGCCCCAAAAAGCCGGTGACGCTACCGGGTTGGACGGTGATGGTCAAGTTGTCGACAGCCGTGGTTTGGCCGAAGCGCTTTGTAAGACCTTGGGTCTCAATCATGTTTGCCTTTCCTTGCACGCGACCGCAATCTCAATTCTGAATTCTCGCAAAGCGATCATCCGGGAGACGGCGAATAGATTGGTGGTCAGAAAACGAGGCTCCCAGTTCAGCTTACCCTTGCGGACTAGCCTGTGATGTAGGCCTGAAGCTCGTGGGGGTGCCCTAGGTACCCTCGACTTGCAAGCAGTCAAGGGTGGATATAACTCAGTGCGTCAACTCTAGGCTAGGGTGTGCGAAGTGCTTTCACAGGATCTTGCGAGACGGCGACAAAGGCCGGTATCGCAGACGCAACTATGACGCAGAGTAGACACAGGGCTGCGAGGGCAACAGCGAATTCGGCACTTGGCCAGAGTTGTCCGATTCCAAGCCCGAGACCCAATGCGTCCCCTAAAACAACCCCCGCAAACGCCGGGAAGAACGTCCGCAAGACGACAAGGGCAGCGACGGCCCCCCTTGTGGCTCCCAACGCACGGCGACGGCCCAAATCAGATCGAAGCAGCAGGATGTCCGCTAAAACCACAACGGCTATTATCCCTACCCCTATGAAGAGGACTATCGCAAACAATTGCCGGGCATAGGCGACAAACCCGGTGTTCACTTGAGCTTGAAGCTCGGCAAGGGACGCTGGAGAGATGACTTCTAGTTGAGATCTGTCAGACACGCTGATGATCTGCATCACCTGGTCCTCAACCCATCCGGATTGGCTGTGATCGGTGGCCAACACCAATAGCCGTACCGCACCGGCGGAATCAGAATCCGCCACGGTGAGCGCACCGGCGCCAAACTCGGTAAACGGTTCAACTGCCCTAAATGTCCCCACAATCGGGAACTCGGCCCCATTTTCGACAAGGAACCCGGCCGGTCCGGCTATGCCAAGGATCCTTTTAGACTGATCCGCAACAATCGCCTCCCCCGGGCGGGGCCAACGTCCACTCACAAGCTCGGCCATGTCGGCAACATTCCCATAGACAACCCACAATGGAATACCCCGGTCTGAGCCTCGATGCCCTGAAACCATATCCCTCGCAGTTGCCAAACCCACAGCGGTGGCAACGGCATTCAACGCGTTGATCTGAGAAACCGCGGCTTGGGGAAAGAAACCTTGAACCCCTTTAGAGCGAATGTCCAAGACCCGAGAACCTGCAGAATCCAGAGTCTGGCGAATCTCATCTTGGGCTACGGCGGAGCGACCAGCAGTCATCACGCCTAACACACAAATAGTGCCAGCCAATACCATAATCATCAGCGATGAAACACGTCTAGAAAAACAGCATGCCAATGATTCCCGAACTATTGCCCAATATCGTCCGCTCATAATGTCACAGTTTCATCTACCAAGCTAGACAAATACGGGTCATGTGTTGCCACAATAACAGTCTTTCCCGCATTGGCGGCTTTTCTAAGAATGCCAAATACTATTTCACTATTACCGGCATCGAGATTCCCAGTGGGTTCATCGGCAAGTATCACCTGTGGATCATTCAGCAAGGCCCTACATAGGGCAACCCGTTGTGCTTCTCCTCCTGATATCGCACCTGGACGATGATCAAGTCGAGCACTAACTCCAATGGACTCGGCAATTCCTTTTCCGCGTGCGATAGCTGACTTTCTAGGAGTCCCCAAATACACCGAAGGCTCAATAATTGAATCAATAACCTTGCGGGTTGGGTCTAAAACCGCATCTTGAAAGACGAATCCAACAGATTTGGAACGAATGAGCGCTCGCCCAACATCCGATATTCCAGACACCGGGTTGCCGTTGTAGGCAACAACACCTTTCTTCGGCGTCAACATCAGTCCAAGAATATACAAGAGAGTAGACTTCCCCCTGCCAGAAGACCCGGAAATAGCAGTAACCGCTCCCGGGGTAAAAACGTGGCTAAGCCCCCGAAAGAGTTCGCCAGAAGACCTACCATAAGAAAACCAAAGCTCCTCGCATCTCAAAGTCAACATGATTTCTCACTCGTCAAGCTGGACTAGCTGCCCAACCCGCACACCTTCGACGATCGCGATACCCTGGCTGGTCGCCAATACGCTCACCCTCTTCTTGGAGCCATCTTCAACTATCACATAGG
>JAITSW010000024.1 GCA_031287505.1 Propionibacteriaceae bacterium | reverse complement strand
CGGCCCGCAGGCAACAAACGGGCGGCCCGAGAGCCGCCCTTTTGTTTATTTGCTTTTATTTATTTGCCGGACTTAGAAGTCCATACCGCCCATTTCGCCGCCAGCTGGCATCGGCGGGGTCTTTTCAGGCTTATCCGCAATGACCGCTTCGGTGGTGAGGAAGAGCGCCGCGATCGAAGCCGCATTCTGCAACGCCGAACGGGTGACCTTGGCAGGGTCGATAATCTCGGCCTCGATCAGGTTTACGTACTCGCCGGTTGCGGCGTTGAGGCCTTCGCCCTCCGGAAGGTGGGAGACCTTCTCGGCGACGACGCCACCCTCAAGGCCGGCGTTCGTGGCGATCTGACGCAACGGCGCCTGGCAGGCGGTAAAGACGATCTGGGCGCCAACGGCCTCGTCGCCTTCTAAGCCTTCGAGCTTGACGCGGGCAGCAGCCTGGAGCAACGCAACACCGCCACCGGAAACGATGCCCTCTTCGACGGCAGCCTTGGCATTGCGGACGGCGTCCTCAACGCGATGCTTGAGCTCCTTGAGCTCTACCTCGGTAGCCGCCCCGACCTTGATGACGGCAACGCCGCCGGCCAGCTTGGCCAGCCGCTCCTGCAGCTTCTCGCGGTCGTATTCGGAATCGGAGTTTTCGATCTCACGACGAAGCTGGGCAACGCGACCGGCAATCTGCTCGGCATCGCCAGCGCCGTCGATGATGGTGGTTTCGTCCTTGGTGACCCGGATGGCGCGAGCTTGTCCGAGCAGGTCAAGGGTGACGTCCTCAAGTTTGAGGCCAACCTCTTCCGAAATGACTTGGCCGCCGGTGAGCACGGCAATATCGCCGAGCATGGCCTTGCGGCGGTCGCCAAAGCCGGGAGCCTTGACCGGAACCGACTTGAATGTGCCCTTGAGCTTGTTGACGATCAGGCCGGCGAGGGCTTCGCCTTCAACATCTTCAGCGATGACGAGCAACGGCTTGCCAGACTGAACAACCTTCTCAAGTACCGGAAGGAGCTCGCGCAGGTTGGAGATTTTTGAGCTGACGATCAAGACGTAGACGTCTTCAAGGACGGTCTCCATGCGTTCGGTATCGGTAACGAAGTATGGGGAGAGATAACCCTTGTCGAAACGCATACCCTCGGTAAACTCGAGTTCCAAATCGAAAGTGTTGGATTCGTCAACGGTGATGACGCCCTCTTTGCCGACCTTGTCCATCGCCTCGGCAATCTTGGCGCCGACCTCGACGTTGCCAGCGGAAATCGAGGCGGTTGCCGCGATCTGCGACTTGGACTCCACCGGGATGGCCATCTTGGAGAGCTCTTCGACAATGGCCGCGGTGGCCTTCTCAATGCCACGCTTGAGGCTGATCGGGTTGGCACCGGCGGTCACGTTGCGCAGGCCTTCGCGCACCAGCGCCTGGGCGATAACGGTGGCGGTTGTGGTGCCGTCACCGGCTACGTCGTCCGTCTTCTTGGCAACCTCGTTAACCAGCTCGGCGCCGATCTTTTCATAAGGATCTTCGAGCTCGATCTCCTTGGCGATTGAAACGCCGTCATTGGTGATCGTGGGAGCACCCCATTTACGCTCAAGCACAACATTGCGGCCTTTCGGGCCAAGCGTCACTCGGACTGCATCGGCGAGGATATTCATACCCCGCTCAAGCGCTGAACGCGCTTCGACATCGAATTCGATAAGTTTTGCCATACCCGGCAATCCCCTTGTCGATCAGGGGGCAGATGCCCCAGTTTTGACTTGGAGTCTGGCTACGCCCACCGCACCCGATCGGATGGGCAACGACGCTGGCCAGACAGTGGCACTCTCAAGGTAAGAGTGCTAACTATATGTTTAGCACTCTCGGGGGGCGAGTGCAAATAGAGACGGGTGGGGAAGGCCGCCAAGCCTGTCTGTAAGACCTACGGAGCCGAAACCCAAGCATTCCTGTGCGCCAAGACGGGTGGAGAAGGCCGCCAAGCCTGTCTGTAAGACCCTGCGGGCAATGACTGCCCCGGGCGAAACCCAACCAAAGGGGGTAAGACGCCTAGCTGGGAATGCTGGTTGTCAGGCGTTTGGCGGAACGCTCGTGCTGGCGGGATGAGCGCAGGCGGCGCAGGCGCTTGACCAAGAGCGGGTCGTACGCCAAAGCGGCTTCGGTGTCGATGAGCGAGTTGAGCTGCTGGTAGTAACGGGTGGCCGAGATGCCAAAACGTTCGCGAATCTCGGGCTCTTTTGCACTGGGCAGCAACCACCAAGCTTTCTCGAAGTCCAGCAGGGCGCGATCAGCATCGTCCAACTGGAGCCGGGGGTTGAAGGCAACTTCGCTCATATCTCTATCCTAGGGGTGAATTACATTGATGTCATTTGCTTGTCTGGAGTACCTCCAGCACTTGTTTTCCATAGCTTTCGAGCTTGGCCTGCCCGATTCCGGGGATGCCCGAGAGAGCCGTCAGCGATGCCGGGCGCTCGCTGGCCAAGGCCCGCAAAGTGGAATCGTGGAAGATCACATAGGCCGGGACGCCGCGTTCTTTCGCCGTAGCGGCCCGCCAAGCACGCAGACTCTCAAAAAGTTGCCCGTCCTGGGCAGATAGCGGTGACTCGCCAGCAGCTGTCCCGACCGATTTCACCTTCGCCTGCTTAGTCTTGCGGATCCTGCCCTGCGGCAGGTCTCGTCGCAACCGCACCTGCCGCCCACCTCGCAACACCTCGGCGCTGAGCTGCGTCAACACCAAAACCCCATGCCCGCCCGGGCCGACGGCTAGCTCTCCCCTGGCTAGGAGTTGCCGCACGACAGCGCGCCACTCGATGTCGCTCAATTCGGCGCCAATTGCCCAAGTGCTCAGTTCATCGTGACGATACTGTTCGACTCGAACTGTGCGCGACCCGCGCAGAATATCGATGAGATGGCCGGCTCCGAAACTTTGGCGCCTCTCGGAGGATAGCCGGAAGATCGTTGAGAGCAACTTCTGGGCGGGAATTGTGCCGTCCCAAGTCTCGGGCGGGTGCAGGCAGGTGTCACAGTTGCCGCAAGGCTCAATTTTCTCACCGAAGTAGGCCAACATGTTTTTGCGGCGGCATTCGGGCGTCTCGCAAAGGGCAAGCATCGCGTCCAATAAGCGGCTTTGGTGACGCCGGTGCAGATCATCGGCTGGGGATTCTTCGATGAGGCGGCGCTGCTGCACCACATCGGCCAACCCGTAGGCCATCCAAGCGGTGGCCGGCAGCCCGTCGCGCCCAGCGCGTCCCGTCTCCTGGTAATAGCCCTCCACCGATTTTGGGAGGTCCACGTGGGCGACGAAGCGGACATCTGGTTTGTCGATACCCATGCCGAATGCAATGGTGGCTACCACCACCACCGCGTCTTCGCGCAAAAACCGTCGCTGTACTGTGGCACGCTCGGCTGCCGGCAAGCCGGCATGATAGGCAAGCGCGTCAATACCCTGACTTTGCAGCTGTTCGGCAATCTTCTCGGTGTTTGCCCTAGTCATCGCATAAACAATGCCAGAATCACCGGAATGCTCAGCGAGGATGAACCGGGAAAGCTGATCGCGCACCTGGTTCTTTGGCTCAATGCGGTACTGGATATTCGGGCGGTCGAATGAGGCCACGAAATGCCGGGCACCGGCAAGCCCTAGCCGCGTGGCGATCTCTTCATGGGTGGCCGCCGTGGCGGTAGCGGTAAGCGCAAGCCGCGGAACGTCCGGCCACTGCTCGCCCAGGATGTGCAACCCCAAATAATCCGGACGGAAATCATGCCCCCATTGCGAGACGCAGTGAGCTTCGTCCACCGCGAAAAGGGCGATTTGCCCGCTATGGAGCAGCGCTTGGCAAGATTCGGTGCTGAGCCGCTCAGGAGCCACATAAAGCAGATCTAACCCACCCGAGCGGAAAGCCGCCTCAACCTGGCGCTGCTCATCCCAATGCTGCGTCGAGTTTAGAAACGCGGCCTTGATCCCAAGCTGGCTTACGGCGTCCACCTGGTCTTGCATAAGGGCGATAAGGGGCGAGATTACCACGCCCGTTCCCTCGCGGATAAGGGCAGGGATTTGGTAGCACAAAGACTTGCCGCCGCCGGTGGGCATCAGGACGATGGCATCCCCGCCCGAAATCACATGCTCTATAACATCGGCTTGCCGGCCACGGAAAGATGAATAGCCAAAGACCTTTTTCAGGGTAGCCAGTGCCGCGTGTGGTGAATAACTTGCAGTTTGGCGTCCCTGCCGGGCACTTTGCTGCGTTACGGCCAGCTGGCAGGCACCCGGCTGCATTACGGTCGGCTGGCGGGCACCCGGCCGCGTCGCCGCCGGTTGGCAGGCGTCCAGCCCACCGCCCTCCTCCGCCTTGCCAGCCACACCGGCGGAAACACCAGCCAAGCAAGGATCTACCACATGCGACACCGGGGGATCCGATTGCGCGGCGTCTACTGGCACCCCCGCACCTCGCTTCCGTGTTTTGAGACCCTTACGCCCTAGAGGCTAGCAGCCACCTATGACGTTTATTATGCCCATGCTTCCCGTATCATTTACCCCATGTCCCAAGAGAAGGTGCTGCGCGATGTCGTGAGCTACGTGCGCCGTGGCGACCGCCTCAATAACACCCAGCAAAAAGCTTGGGACTCGTGGCGGGAACGCTTCGTCATCGAACTCCCCGCCGCCGCACGCAAGACCTCGATCGCGCCTGATGCCCGGGTGGATTTCGCCAAGGAGTTTGGGCGGGACGCGCCGCTCTTGGTTGAGGTGGGCACTGGGAATGGGGTGGCCATTGCGGCCTTGGCCAAGGCACATCCAGATGCCAATGTCTTGGGGTTTGAGGTGTTCATACCGGCAGTTGCCAGCACGCTGTCGCGGTTGCGCCGCGAAGAAATCTCCAATGTGCGGATGATAAACGCGGACGCCGAGCAGGGTTTCGAAACGCTCTTTGACGAGCAGCCGATCACCGAGCTTTGGACGTTTTTCCCCGATCCCTGGCACAAGAAGAAGCATCGCAAACGCCGCATCGTCAATCCCCGTTTTGCCCATAGCGCTGCCACACACCTGGTTTTGGGCGGACGTTGGCGACTCGCAACCGACTGGGAGGATTATGCCCAGTGGATTCGCGACGTATTGGCTGAAGAACCGCTGCTGCGCGAAGAGTTTTCCAAGGAGGCGCCGCGGTGGGAACTGCGTCCCATCACCCGTTTTGAACAGCGGGCAATTGACGCTGGACGCGAGGTCGTCGACCTGAGCTATGTGCGGGTGGCCGCTAAGGGGGCGGAAGAGATTCCGGGTCAAGCCTGGAATGACGTCGGGATCCGCTCCGAGATTGGCGGCCAGGGCGATTGCGCCCCAAGTGGCGTGAACGCCTGTAATGGCACCGAAAAGGCAGCTGATGACCAGGCTTAGATTAGACATCGGCTACGACGGCACTGATTTCCATGGCTGGGCAGCCCAGGTCGGCGCTGCTGGCGAGTTGCGCACTGTGCAGGGCGAGCTGCAGCTTTGGATTTCGCGCATTCTGCGCGCTGCAGATTTGCCGCCTCTGGTGGTTGCCGGGCGCACGGACGCCGGGGTTCACGCTCGCGGACAGGTGGCCCATCTGGATATTCCAGATAGCTGGGACGCCGAAGAGAGAGCCTCCCATTTGGCTTATCGGCTTCGCGCTGCCTTGCCAGACGACATCAGCGTAAAGCGGGTGACGATTGCCCCAGCGGGTTTTGACGCCCGGTTCGCCGCAATTTGGCGCCGTTATGTCTACCGGATCACCGACAAGGCTGCCGATCCGCTCACTCGAAATCATGTGGTGGCTTGGCCACATGCCATTGACCTTGACGTGCTCAACGCCGCTGGGGCAACTCTGCTTGGCCTGCGCGATTTCGCGGCGTTCTGCAAATTCAAAGAGGGTGGGACGAGCATACGCAAGCTGCTAGATGTTGCTGCCGAACGCGTCTGCGGGCAAAACGGCTGCGAATTCATCGAACTCACCTTCCGAGCCGATGCGTTCTGCCATTCGATGGTGCGCTCGCTGACTGGCGGGCTGATCGACGTGGCCACTGGGAAACGCGAAGTTGATTGGCTCACCAGGTTGCTTCAAACTGGCAAACGCTGCTCCGACGTGCGGGTCATGCCTGCCTGCGGCTTGACACTAGAAGAGGTTGGCTACCCGGCAGCTGGCGAATTGGCCGCCAGGGCCATCGAGGCGAGGGCGAGACGGAAGCTTTGCCGCGGGGACGAAGAATGAGCACCCCACACTATTTCGTCACTCCTGCCGGCCAAGAGCGCCGCCGGGTTATCCGGGCGCGTTTTTGGGACGAAGACTGGGAGTTCGACACTGCCGACGGCATCTTCTCGGCTGGCCGGCTGGATTTGGGGACGTCGGTGCTACTGCGCGAATCGACACCGCCGACAGGCGAGGCGCGGCTGCTAGACCTTGGCTGCGGTTTTGGCGCCATCACCATCGCGCTGGCGGTCGGCAACCCGAAAGCAACAGTCGACGCGGTAGACGTGAACCTGCGCGCCCTCGACTTGACTAGGGCAAATGCCGAACGCCACGGAGTTGCCCAGCGCGTCCAGACGTTTACCCCCGATGAAGCCAACCCGGGTGTCAAATACGACGAAATCTGGTCTAACCCGCCAATACGCATCGGCAAAGAAGCCCTGCACGAGCTGCTCCTCACCTGGCTCCCGCGGCTCAAACCAAACGGAGCTGCCCGCCTGGTAGTCGGCAAGAACCTTGGAGCCGACTCCCTACAGGCCTGGCTAAACGCCAACGGCTGGGATTGCCGGCGCACCGCCAGCGCCAAGGGTTTTCGGGTGCTGGAAGTTCGACACCCACACCAAACGCCACATGCCGACTGATCCGGCGACGGTCACCGCAACCTACAAGTTTTCGAGTGCTGGAAGTTCGACGCCTTGTCTCGCGTTAGGCACACCGGGCTAAACGCAAAAGGCCGCACATGGCGCCAAGACCTACGGCGGCCAATAGCGCCACAAAGAACCGTCCCCAAATAACGCTACCCAAGTGACGTTAGGCACACCGGGCTAAACGCCAAAAGGCCGCGCATGGCGCCAAGGCCTACGATGGCCAGTAGCGCCACAGAGGACCGTCCCCAAATAACGCTACCCAAGTGACGCTGGGGACACCGGGCTAAACGCCCAAGAGGCCGCGCAGGGTGCCAAGGCCTACGGTGGCCCTGGCCAAGTCGGTTTCCCCGTCACAGATTTCAGCTATTACGGCGGCCTTCACTTCGGCTTGCGGGTTTGCCGCCAGCCACGAATCTAGGACGGCTTGCGAATCCCCGAGGAGCTGCGGATCGGCACCCGCAACCAGCTGGGCGGTTAGCTCGGCGTGGGCTAAGTGGGCTTCGTCCCGCACCGCCCCGCGGGCCATGGAGTCCCAACGCTCTTGGCGAGGCAGCAGATAGATTTGGGTATCTAGCTTGTCTAGGGCAGAACGCTGGGCCAAACGGAAGTAGACCGCCGCCACTTGCACCGGGTCAATTTCGAAGCGCCGAGCGGTTTGCACGATGCCCAGCGCAAAGTGGGCGTAACGCGCGACGCACATCCATTCGGCCAGCTCCACCGGGACGCCCTTGGAGACCCAAGATTCATATGACTCGTCGGCCTGTTTGCGTTGGATCGGAGTCAGCAACTCGCGCAACGCCTGCCGCACCAAGATGACGCCGTCCGCAAACTCGGCATTGGCAGCCTTGACGTCCAATGGGGTGCGGCGGTTGTGCAACAGCCATCGCGCAGCGCGCTCAACGAGTCGGCTCAGCTCCATCCGCAGATCGGTGGCGGCCTCAGCCGAAAGCTCGGGCATCCGCGATAAGAGGACTTCCAGACGTCCGACTTTATAAATCGAACGAGCAGCCAACTGAGCCCGCATGATGTCGGATATCGATGCACCCGTCTCGCCATGGAGGCGGAAATAGGCCGTCGCACCTTGGGAATCCACAAACCGGTTTACCGCCACCGTGGTGATGATTTCCCTAGCCAGACGATGGTTGGCCATTTGAGCTGGATAACGTTGCCGCACAGCCGCCGGGAAATACTCCTGCAGCCGATCAGCCAAATACGGGTCTTCTGGAAGCTCAGTTTGCAGCACCAATTCTTTGATGGCGATCTTGGTATAAGCCAGCAAAACCGCCAATTCTGGGCGCGTAAGCCCCTTACCGGCAGCCACCCGCTTTTCCAGATCAGCCGTACTCGGCAGACCTTCTAGACCGCGATCCAGCAAACCCG
>JAITSW010000002.1 GCA_031287505.1 Propionibacteriaceae bacterium | reverse complement strand
CTTGGTGGAAATCTCAAAGACCTGCAACCCGCGCGCCTGAATATCGGCTTTTACCATATCGGCCAGCTCAGCGGCGTCCGGGATGTCCACCTTGTTCAGCGCCACCAGCCGCGGTCGATCCTCTAAGCCGCCATGAGCCCGCAACTCCCCCTCGATGACGTCAAGATCAGTCAACGGATCACGCCCGGGCTCGTAGGTGGCACAGTCGATGATGTGGACGATGGCTTGGCAACGTTCAATATGGCGCAGGAAATCAAAACCCAGGCCCTTGCCCAAGGACGCGCCTTCGATGAGACCCGGAACGTCAGCCACCGTAAAGGTCACCTTGTCGGCAATCACCACGCCCAGATTCGGCACCAGGGTGGTAAACGGATAGTCGGCAATCTTTGGCCGTGCCCTCGAAATGGCCGCAATCAAAGAGGACTTTCCAGCAGACGGAAACCCGACCAGCCCAATATCGGCCACCACTTTGAGCTCTAGGACGATATCGCGAGTTTCACCCTCTTCACCCAGCAGGGCGAAACCGGGCGCCTTGCGAGCCGGAGAAGACAGCGCCGCGTTCCCGAGCCCCCCGCGTCCGCCAGTGACGATCACCACTTCAGCGTCGGGGCCGGTCAGATCAGCCAACTCTTCGCCAGTGCCCGCGTCGGAAACCACTGTGCCGTCGGGCACCAAGAAAACTACATCCTCACCGTTGGCGCCACTGCCAAAGTCTCCGCGCCCAGCAGCGCCGTTGGGGGCTTTGCGGTGGGAATGCCGGTGGTATTCCACCAAGGTGGTCACTGCCTGGTCAACTCGAAAGACAATCGAGCCGCCGTTACCGCCGTTACCGCCGTCTGGGCCACCCAAGGGCTTAAACTTCTCCCGATGGATTGAGGCGCAGCCGTTGCCACCTTTACCAGCACTCACTTTAAGAGTGACGCGGTCGACAAAGGACGGAATTGCCATTGTGTTTCCAATCTGCCGTGTTCAAGCCGTGACAGGGGGACGTATAAAGTGTCACGCCGCTCCCCTGTGCGCTCTGAAATAGAAAACCCCGGTCAGCACGGCCATACCGACTGACTGGGGCTCTTTGATAATGCGCTGAACTCAGATTTCCACATCAATGACGCGACGGCCACGACGGGTGCCGAAAAGCACCTTGCCCGCGCGTAGAGCGAACAGCGTGTCATCGCCACCGCGGCCAACGCCTTCACCGGGGTGAAAATGAGTACCCCGTTGCCGTACGATGATCTCGCCGGCATTGACCTGCTCGCCGCCATAACGCTTCACGCCCAGACGCTGCGCGTTGGAATCGCGGCCGTTACGTGAGGACGACGCGCCCTTCTTATGTGCCATGACCTATCTCCTAGCTCTCGATCGCGGTAACCGAGACTAGCGTATAACGCTGGCGGTGACCTTGACGTTTGCGGTAACCCGTCTTGTTCTTGTACTTCAGGATGCGGATCTTCGGGCCTTTTGTCTCAGCCAGAACCTTTGCCGATACCTTTACAGCACTAAGCTTGTCGGCGTCTGCGGTGACAGCCTCGCCGTCTACCAGCAACAGCGGGGTCAACTCCAACGAATCGCCAACAGCCGCATCGACTTTGTCAATCTCCAGAACGTCGCCAACAGCTACCTTGTGCTGGCGTCCGCCGCTGCGTACGACTGCATACACGTCAGAACCCTCTCTTTAATACGATTTCGTCTTGCGCACACAAAAATTGGCGCACAAACACCGACGACCAAGATTACCGTTCCAGCTCAACCCCGGTCAAACCGAGACGCCGGAGCAATACTTCGCAAACCTTTGCTTAAGCGAAGGTTCAGACTTAAGTCTAGCAAGCGAGTGACCCGACCCCCATAGCTGGCACAATTCGGGGGTGTCCTTTGCGAATATTTACGATCAAGGTTTCTTCCGGGTAGCTGCCTGCTCGCTCCCGGTGCGGATCGCCGACCCCGCGGCGAATGCCGCCGCTACCGTGAACCAGGCTCGCGAGTGTGCCGCGCAGGGCGTCGGGCTGGCAGTGTTCCCCGAACTTGGCTTGAGCGGGTACAGCCTCGAAGATCTCTTTTTAGCCGATGTACTGCTAAAACAAAGTGAAACCGCGCTGGCTCTCCTGGCCACCCAAACCAGCGATCTGGAACTGATTTTGGTCGTCGGAGCACCCCTGCGCTATCGGCATCGCCTGTACAACTGCGCTATCGCGGTGCACCGCGGGCAGATCTTGGGAGTGGTTCCCAAGTCATATCTGCCCACCTACCGCGAGTTTTACGAGAAGCGGCAATTCGCCGCCGGGCAAGGCATTTCCGGAACTATCGATGTGGCCGGAGCCTCAAACATCCCATTTGGCGCTGATCTGATCTTCACCACCCCAGCCCTTCCCGATTTCGTCTTGGGTGTGGAAATCTGTGAAGACCTGTGGGTGCCACTATCTCCCGGCGCCGAAGCCGCGTTAGCCGGAGCCACAGTCATCGCCAATCCTTCCAGCTCCCCGATTACCGTGGCTAAGGCCCGGGAACGGCAGAGCCTATGCGCCAATCAATCCGGCAAGCTGCTGGCTGGCTATGCCTATGCCGCCGCCGGAGCCGGAGAATCCAGCACTGATTTGAGTTGGGACGGCCAGACCCTTATCTACGAATGCGGCGAGCTGCTGGCCAAATCCGGTCGCTTTATCGATTCTCCGATCACCGCTATCGCCGACATTGACTTGTCGGTCATAAAGGCAAATCGCATCCGCCAGGGCACCTTCGATGACAACCGCCTCGCCTTTGCCGATCGTTTGGCGGGTTATCGCAAGGTGGTGTGCAGCTTTACACCCCCTACCGGTGATCTGGGGCTGAATCGCAAGGTGGCGCGTTTCCCCTTCGTCCCCGATGAAAGGGAACGGCTCGACCAAGACTGTTATGAGGCTTACAACATTCAGGTTTCAGCGCTGACTCAGCGGATGAAGTCGATTGGCAGCCCCAAGCTGGTCATCGGCGTCTCCGGAGGCTTGGATTCCTCGCATGCCATCATCGTCGCAGCGAAGGCCATGGATAATTTAGAACGTCCGCGCTCTGACATTTTGGCGTACACCATGCCGGGCTTTGCCACTTCTGAGCAGACGAAGGCGAATGCCACCGCGTTGGCGAAAACTCTTGGCGTGAGTTTTGCGCAGCTAGATATTCGCCCGGCTGCCATCCAGATGTTGACCGATATGGGACACCCGTTCGCGGCCGGAGAGCAAGAATACGATGTCGCCTTTGAGAATGTTCAAGCCGGCCTGCGCACCGACTACCTTTTCAGGCTGGCAAATCACCACGGCGGCATTGTGGTGGGTACCGGTGATCTTTCTGAGCTGGCCCTGGGCTGGTGTACGTATGGCGTGGGCGACCAGATGTCCCATTACAACGTGAACGCGGGTGTGCCCAAGACCCTCATTCAGCATCTGATTCGCTGGGTCATCGCAACCGGCCAATTTGATAATCAAGTGGCCGCCACCCTGCGAGCCATTTTGGCCACTGAGATTTCCCCGGAGCTAATCCCAGTGGCTGCGGGTGAAAAACCGCAATCTACCCAAGAGGTGATCGGCCCTTACCCGCTACAAGACTTCAATCTGTTTTACACGTTGCGCTACGGACTCACGCCCACTCAAATCGCCTTCCGCTCTTGGCATGCTTGGAAAGACGCCGAGGCTGGCACCTGGCCGGACGGCTTCCCAGAACATGAACGCGACAGCTACGACTTGGCCGCCATTAAGAAGTGGCTGCGGGTGTTTTGCCAGCGTTTCTTCGGCTTCTCCCAGTTCAAGCGCTCGGCCATGCCAAACGGGCCGAAGGTGGTTCGGGGTGGTTCGCTCTCCCCCAGAGGCGATTGGCGGATGCCCTCTGATAGCTCAGCCAGCCTTTGGGTAGCCGATGTCGAAAGTATTCCAGATCAGCTCTGACCGACTCAAAAACGACGACGTCACCCAGGCTTAGACTCGCTCTTTTCAGACTTCTTCTCTTTGCCCTCGCCCTTGGATTTTGACTTGCCACCACCGCTGCGCTTACCGCCTTTGCGATGCTGATCGCGCTCGCCACCGTCGGCTGCCGTCTGCCCGACAACGGGCGCATCATGAACGTGATAACCGCGGCCCTTACACGTCTCGCAAGGGATGGTGAAGGCTTCAGCCAAGCCGGTGCCGATCTTCTTCCGAGTCATCTGCACCAAACCCAAAGAGGTAACCTCGGCAACCTGGTGCCGGGTGCGATCCCGTCCCAAACACTCGACCAAACGCCGCAACAAGAGCTCCCGGTTGGCAGAGAGCACCATGTCGATAAAATCGATCACGATGATGCCGCCAATATCACGTAGGCGAAGTTGCCTAACGATTTCTTCGGCTGCTTCCAAGTTGTTGGCGGTGACAGTGGCTTCGAGGTTGCCAGCAGTCCCGGTAAAGCGACCGGTATTGACGTCGATTACCGTCATCGCCTCGGTACGGTCAATCACCAGGGAGCCGCCCGAAGGCAAGAAGACCTTGCGTTCTAGGGCTTTCATCACTTGCTCTTGCACCCGGTGGGCATCAAAGAGATCGCCGGAAATATTCCTGTCCCAGCGCTCAAGGCGTTCACTCAGATGCGGCGCAACATGCTCGATATAGGCACTGATGGAGTCGTAGGCATCATCAAGTTGCCCGTTGCCGTCAATCACCAGCCGGGTGAAATCTTCCGAGAAGAGATCCCGGACAATACGGATACTCAGATCAGGCTCTGAATAAAGCAACTGCGGGCCTTGCTCGCTGGCAGCCTTCTTTTCGATGACCTCCCATTGCGCCTTTACCCGGTTCACATCGCGAACTAGCTCCTCCTCCGAGGTGCCTTCAGCCGCCGTGCGGACGATAACAGAGGCCTTCTGTGGGATTAGCTCATCCAAGATGCTTTTGAGACGCTGGCGCTCGCCGTCAGGTAGTTTGCGGGAAACCCCGGAGAGATGGCCACCGGGCGAATAGACGATATAACGTCCAGGTATCGACAGATGAGCCGTCAATCGCGCCCCTTTAGTGCCGACCGGGTCTTTGCTCACCTGCACCAAGACCTGCTGGCCAGATTTGAAAGCCCCTTCGATCTTCTTATCCGCGCCCGTTAGCTCAGAGGCCTCCCAATCAACTTCGCCGGAGTAGAGAACCGCGTTGCGATGACGCCCGATATCGATGAAGGCAGCTTCCATGGAGGGCAGCACGTTCTGAACGCGTCCGAGATAAATGTTGCCGATCATGGAATTGGCGGCTTCGCGGTCAACATAGTGCTCGACAAGGATGCCATCTTCGAGGACGGCGATCTGCGAGTAATCCCCAGCCTGCCGGATGAGCATGGTGCGTTCAACAGACTCGCGGCGGGCCAAGAACTCAGCCTCGGAGAGGATCGGAGCGCGACGACGGCCAGAGGAGCGCCCTTCGCGGCGGCGCTGCCGCTTCGCCTCCATTCGAGTTGAGCCTTCAATAGAGACGACCTCGTCATTTGCCGACGTTCGCCTAGGTTCGCGTATCCGAACGACTACTTCGGTGCTGGGATCATCCTCGGCATCGCCGATGTCTTCACCGCGTCGTCGTCGGCGGCGGCGGCGGCGAACACCGTCACCGGAACCATCTGAAACATCTGGGCCATCTTCGCCAGCTTCGTTTTCGTCCGAATCCGCGTCATCCGCCTCAGCGCCATCTTCGGGATCTGCTCCGGCCTCGTCACCTTCACCTGAGCGACGGCGGCGCCTGCCACCCCGGCGGCGGCGACGGTTGCGACGCGGCTCAAAATCGCCGTTCTCATCGGCAAAATCACTGGCATCGCCAGCTTCGCCGGGCTCTTGACCGCTATCCGAAGCCGGATCCCCGCTAATGGCGGCAGCCAGCGCGTCCAGCACCCCTTCGGGAGAATCGGCTGTCACATCAAAGACTTGGGCTTTAGCGCCCCGCTTACGGGTTTGGGTACCGCGTTTACGCAATTGCCCCAAGCTGGCGGCCACCTCGTCGGCGTCACCAAGAGCAAGGCTCTCACCGTCAGGAGTGCTAACTGGGGAAGGCTCAACCTCGGCCTCAGCTTTGGCTGGCTTGCGGGAACGAGCCGCCGTAGTGGTTTTTCGCGCCACCCGCTTGGGTGTGACGGCGGCGGATTCGTCCGCAACCTGCTCGGCATCAGCTACTGCATTTGCCGCTGGCGGCTCGTCGGGGGCAGCCGCCTTCTTGGCAGTGCCACGCGCCGCTGTACTGCGGGTGGCAGCACTCCGAGCGGTGGTGCTGCGCGTCGTCCTCCGCTTCGGAGCGCTCTCGTCGGCACTGGGATCATCAGGGACGACCGCTGAACTCTCGTCAACCTTGGCGGCAACCGCTGCTTTTTGGGTGGCCCGGCGGCGTGTTGGAGCCTTAGCGGGAGTAGCTTCTGCGACCGGTGCCGGCTCGTCCGCAGTCGCCGCAACGACTATGGGTGCCGGAGCTCCGGCTGGACGAGAAGCTGAGCGTCGCCGGGGAGCGGGGGGTGTTGATTCGTTTTCGGACGCCCCGGGTTCGGGTGCGCCTGATTGTTCTATATCGAGCAAAGTTGCTCTCCTTTGTCGGCACTTCCGTAACTGCGGCTATCCGCTGGCTGCGGATCTCACGCCACGGGAAGTGGCAAAACCTGTGGAGGGGAACGTCTCCACTGAACCTCCGCGGTCGCCTTCGCAAAAATCGAAGCCCGTCGCGGTGCAGCAGCAGCGGCCAATCAATCTGTCACATTGACCAGGCACCCCATGACCTGTTGTCAGTGTCTAGTATCGCACGTGATAACGAAATCATCACGATTAAGGGGTTTTTCTAGTAACGGAGTGTTTCAAAGACGACAATTCGCCAACTCAAAAAGGATCGACGATGCCGGTGCCGTCAAAGCTACCCTGCGAGAGCCGAATGAATACCGCCGGAGGCAATTCCCGCAATTCCGGATACCAGATTGCCAACGCCTTCATCACGTCATCTGGGCGTACCAGCGGGGAATCGACGACAGAGATCAAGTCGATGAGTCCGTCCGCGCTAACGTCTAACTTCAAGATGGCCGGGCGGACGTTCACGTCGCGGTTTTTTTCTTCCCTGCGAACGACGGTCTCGACTTGCTCCCAAAGTGCTTTCGCTGCTTCTCGGAGTTTGACCGGGTCGGCGTCGGGGACGCGGCACTGCCAGCGAGAGGCAGACATTTGGATCTCGCCGTCGCTCTCATGCGCAGCCAGTAAAGCGAAGCCGTCCGGCAGCGCCCGCTTTAGCCCTTGCATCAAGGATTCGGGATCAATTCGCTGCGCCAAGGCGATCTCCACATATTCCGCCTCAGACGCGGCACCGGTGGGAGCCGCGTTCAGATAAGAAATCCTAGGATGCGGGGAAAACCCCGAAGAGAATGCCATTGGCACTTTTGCCCGCCGCAAAGCCCGTTCGAAAGCGCGGGAAAAATCTCGATGGGAGGCGAAACGAGCTCGCCCGCGTTTGGCATAGCGCAGGCGAACACGCTGCACTGGCGGCGGTTGCTGTACGGGCGGCTGTCGCTGACTCACAGAGCAAGGATACCGATTCCCGCTACCTCTCAAGCCTGCGACGGGCTAGCGCCCGGGCAGCATAGCCGAGCATCGCGACGCCGATGCTGATAAAACCAAGTCCAAGGCTATCCGAACCAGTCAACGGCAGTTCAGACTCTGACGGGTCGTCGGGCTCGTCGCCTGCTTCACATGCTGGGCCTGCACATTCTTCCACGTTGCGAAAGCTCACCAATGCCCGAAGTTCAAGATCTCGCGTAACCGGGGTATTGAAGTCAAACACCCCGCTGTCGTAACTCCACCCATTCAGCACTGCCCGAAGATCCCCAAAATCTAGTTCCCCCGGGTCTTTTACCTTGTCGCCGTGATTCACAATTTGCGCAGGCGCGATCTCGTTAGAACCATAGAAAAACGTAACCGTATGAGTCGTCGGGGCAACAGGCACGGTATAGAAATACGGATCTGCCCCGGGGATCGTCTGGGTGTGGCTCTGCCCGCCGGCATCTTGATACGAGACGTCGGTATCCCCCAGACCCACCGGGTATTCCCCTTCCACGCTCGACCTAAACACTTCAATGTCATAGCCCAAACTAAGGCTTTGCGTCTTTGGAAGGGGAACATTAATCGACCACTGGAAAACACCGTGGTTAGTGGTGTCATATGTCACCGCATACGGGAAAACACCCGAAACCTCGGTGCCGAATGAAGCCGTCACAAGGCTGCCGGCGGTGGTAATACTCGTCGGAGACACTGCCGGGGCACTCCCAACCTGAAGTGTCATAGAATCCAAATATGTTCGCTTCTGATGAGTGCCGGGCTTGAGCCAAAGACTCTCGTCTAATGTCTGCGTCACATTCGCCGATTGGAATTGATTCAAAATGCTCTGGGCCAGTGAACCGCTGATGGCCTCTAGGGCTCTGAGATTCTCGGGGGTGAAACTGTTTGGCACCACACTCGAGAAGGACTCATAGTTTGCCCCGAGCACTGATTCCGTCCAAGCGAAGAAATCTTGGGTGGGCACATAGCGATTCTCAACCGATTTGTTCCAATCGGCACCGATGATGGCTAGGTTGCGCCCGGTGGCCTGGAAATCTTGCAATTCGTTGGCCAAATAGTACAGGCCCTTTTCCAAAGATGTGTACGGGTAGCCATTCAGGCCGGTTGCCAGGGTTTTGAAATCTGCGGCCCGGGAGGCGTTGTTTCTGTTTGCGACGTAATCATCGACGGGAAGCTGATTTGCGGTGTCGGCCGCTATCCCGGATGCTTCGCCTGCGATGAAGTCCGCGAAACGGGAACTAGAGCCAGGTGTTACCGCCCCTGACGGGCCATATTTTCCGTAGGCGAGATCAGAGAGTTGACCAGCACCCGTCCCAACATGGTCTAGATCCGCGTTATTGGAGAAACGGAAGCGGCCGGCCTCGTTCCAGGCGTTCGCAACCGACTTGCCAGCTGAGTTGGTCCACCAATGCGACCCCCCATCAGCCCACAGCAGGAAAGTCTGATTCGCAGACTCGGTGGCGCTTGCCTCCAGCATCTGCTTGGCAGCTTGCACACCGGCTTGCAAGTTAGTGCCCGACGGGTAGGTCTGCTCAAAGTTGGCAGCGGTGGAGGGGGAGCCGCACGCCGATGGGTTCAGCCCAAAATGCGGCGCTGCCGCCGCGCAAGGCAGGCCTAAATAGTAAGCGGCATCGCGTACCTCTTGGATCTTGTAATACGCATCCATGCCTGCCGAGACCGTGTCTGAAAGGCTTCGGGTTGCAACCGATTCCAAGGGCACCGCCGCGTTATCGATATAGGAGATGGCGGTGGGATTACCCATATCTGTCGGGGCAGCAGCCGAGCCGATCAACACGGCCCCGAGATTTACCGTCAACCCGGGATTCTCATCGAGCAGCACCTGGAAACCGGAAGTGAGAGACCCTAGCGCCGTCAAGAATTCACTGCCCATGGTTTCCGCGAGCGATGCGTCTATCCCAATCACAATGTCGTGAACTCCAGCGCCGCTTTGGGTCGAAGGGATATTGAGTTCGGCGTGCAAATCAAAAACCTCGGAAGCCTCGTCGGCAACGCCAAGC
>JAITSW010000244.1 GCA_031287505.1 Propionibacteriaceae bacterium | reverse complement strand
GATTAACGCAACTCGCGAAACCGGTGAGCGTCGCGGTCGGGATGACCGTAACCGCGACAATGTTCCCGAGCGGGAGAAGAGCAACTACATCGAGCGTGTGGTATCAATCAACCGCGTGGCCAAGGTGGTTAAAGGCGGGCGTCGGTTCAGCTTCACCGCTTTGGTGGTCGTAGGCGATGGCCAGGGCCAGGTCGGTATCGGCTATGGCAAGGCCAAAGAAGTTCCAGCGGCAATTGCCAAGGGCGTTGAAGAGGCTAAGAAGCATTTCTTTACCGTGCCGCGCATTGCCAGCACCATCCCGCACCCGGTTCAAGGTGAGCGGGCTGCAGGCGTGGTTATGCTGCGTCCGGCATCTGCGGGTACTGGTGTTATCGCTGGCGGCTCTGTTCGCGCGGTTTTGGAATGCGCCGGTATCCATGACGTGCTGGCCAAATCCCTGGGTTCTGACAATGCCATCAACGTGGTTCACGCCACTGTAGCCGCGCTGCAGAGCTTGGAAGCTCCAGAAGCGGTGGCTAAGCGGCGGGGATTGTCGGTTTCCGACGTTACCCCGGCAGCTGTGCTTCGCGCCCGCGAGCAGGAGGGCAAATAATGGCTAAGGCAGCGGCAAAAACAAGGCAGATTAAGATCACCCAGATCAAGTCCGGCATTGGCGGCTTGCGCAATCAGCGCGAAACCTTGCGGACTCTCGGGCTCAAGCGCATCGGCGACTCAGTCGTACGCGAAGACCGTCCCGAGGTGCTGGGCATGGTGAAGACGGTTACCCACTTGGTGGCTGTCGAGGAGGTTAACTGACATGGCGTTGAAGATTCATCACCTGCGTCCGGCTCCGGGAGCCAAAACCGCCAAGACCCGTGTGGGACGCGGTGAAGGCTCTAAGGGCAAGACTGCGGGACGGGGTACCAAAGGCACTGGTGCTCGTAAGAACGTACCGGCAAACTTCGAGGGCGGGCAAATGCCTTTGCATATGCGCCTCCCGAAGCTGCGCGGCTTCAAGAACCCGTTTAGGGTGGAGTATCAGGTCGTGAATATTGCCAAGCTCGCCGAGCTTTACCCGCAAGGTGGGCAGGTTACTCCCGCTGATTTGGTAAGTCTTGGAGTAGTGCGGGATTCCGCTCCGCTCAAGGTGCTTGGCACTGGTGAGATTTCCGTGGCACTAACCGTTAGCGCGCAGGCATTTTCGGCAACGGCTAAAGACAAGATTGAAAAGGCTGGCGGTTCGGCCGTCGAACTCTAACCAGGTAAGGCACTAGGCTAACTAGCCAGTGTTCTCGACAGACAGGGGAGTGGAGAATTGTTATCAGCTTTTGTTGATGCGTTTCGCACACCAGATTTGAGAAAGAAGATTCTCTTCACTCTCATGATCTTGGTCGTGTTTCGCTTCGGATCGGTATTGCCGACTCCAAACGTAAACCTAGTTAATGTGAATGCCTGTCGGGCGATCGCGTCTGCAGACGAGGCTACCGCCGGTTTGTATTCGATGATCAACCTGTTCTCGGGTGGTGCTTTGCTGCAGTTGGCAGTCTTTGCGCTCGGCATCATGCCGTACATTACGGCCAGTATTATTTTGCAGTTGCTGGCGGTGGTAATCCCACATTTAGAGGCGCTCAAAAAAGAAGGTGGGGCTGGTCAGCAAAAGATCACGCAGTACACCCGTTATCTGACCATAGTCCTGGCCGTGCTCAACTCGACGACTTTCGTTACCCTGGCTGTCAATGGGCAGCTTTTCAACGGTTGCGATCCCTCTTTGTACCCTTTGGTTTATGACAAGGGCATTTTCTCGCTCATTGTGATGATCTTGACGATGACCGCCGGGACCGGCGTGATCATGTGGCTGGGTGAGTTGATCACCGAGCGCGGGGTGGGGAACGGCATGTCTGTGATGATATTCACGCAGATTGCCGCCCAGTTCCCGTCTTCTCTGTGGGGTATCAAGGAAAGCCAAGGCGCTACGAATGAAGCCACTGGTTGGTTCTATTTCTTACTCGTTATGGCTATAGGTTTGCTCATCATGGCGGCTGTCATCTTTGTCGAGCAAGGTCAACGCCGAATCCCCGTGCAGTATGCCAAGCGGATGGTTGGGCGCAAGCTTATTGGCGGGTCGACAACTTACATCCCGATCAAGGTGAACCAATCTGGCGTTATTCCGGTCATCTTCGCTTCTTCGTTGTTGTACTTGCCAAGCCTGTATGCGCAGTTTGTTCCAGACAGTCCAGTTTCGGGATGGATTGCGGCCAATATGACCAATGGCGATTCGGTTGCGTACAACGTCGTCTATTCGGCTCTGATTATTGCCTTCTGTTATTTCTACGTCTCGATCACCTTCAACCCGGTGGAGATTGCAGACAATATGAAGAAATACGGTGGATTCATTCCAGGTGTTCGTGCCGGCGAGCCCACTGCCCGCTATCTCAAATTTGTGATTTCGCGGTTGACGGCTCCAGGATCGTTGTACTTGGCCATCGTCGCCTTGATTCCGACTTTAGCCTTCATTTTCCTTGGAACGTTCTCAAAGTTCCCCTTCGGCGGAACATCGATCTTGATTATTGTCGGTGTCGGTCTAGATACCGTCAAGCAGATTCAAAGCCAGCTACAGCAGCGTAACTACGAAGGATTCCTGCGATGAAACTCTTGATTATGGGCCCTCCCGGGGTTGGCAAAGGCACTCAGGCCAAGGGTGTTGCCGCGCACTACGGTGTTCCGGCCATCTCAACTGGAGATATGTTCCGCGCTATTGTCAAAGAAGATTCTCCATTGGGCCATCAGGTTCAGGAGATCATGAATTCGGGCGCGTTGGTGCCGGACGAGATTACCGACAAGATCGTCGAAAATCGGTTAGCTCAAAGTGATGCGGCTGCGGGCTGGTTGCTCGACGGCTATCCGCGGGCTATCGGTCAGGTGCACGCGCTTGATGAAATCTTGGCTGCTGCTGCCGCTGAAATTGACGCCGTCATTTCGCTGACAGCTGATACCGATGTCTTGGTCGGGCGGTTGCTCAAGCGCGCTGAGATTGAAGGCCGGGCTGATGACAACGCGGAAACGATCAAGAATCGCATGAAGGTCTATCACGACTCCACTGATCCGCTGTTGGCTATCTATGCGCAGCGGGGTCTGTTGGTGGAAATTGACGGCGTGGGCAGCATAGCGGACGTTGCAGCACGCATTACCGCAGCTCTCGACAGCAAGTTGTCCTAGAGTTTTGGGTCGTCTTTTGCGTCGTCTGGCAATAGGGCTTAAATCTGCTGAAGACATTCGGGCTATGCGAGTTGCCGGATTGGCGACTTGCCGTATTTTAGATGCCTTGCAGCAGGCTGCCGCCCCGGGAATGACGCCCAAAGAGCTCGATGACATTGCGGCTGAAATGATTCGGCAAGTTGGTGCGCGATCCTCGTTTTTTGGATATGACGGCGGTTTTGGATTGCCCCCATTCCCGGCGGTCACGTGTATTTCAGTCAATGACGCGGTTGTCCATGGGATTCCAGATCAGATCCCGTTGCAAGACGGCGATCTAGTCAGTATCGATTTCGGGATCTCCGTCCAAGGCTGGCATGGAGAA
>JAITSW010000183.1 GCA_031287505.1 Propionibacteriaceae bacterium | reverse complement strand
CATCTCACCCACATTCGTCAAAAAATCGGTGACAGTTTCGCTGAGCAACGTTACATCCGCACCGTGCGGGGTGTCGGATACCGCATCGGAGAAGGCATATGAAGGCTCGCTGGTCAGGGCTGGCCACGCGCATCGTAGTCACGACCGGAATTGTTATCTTCGTCGAGGCCCTGGTCGCCGCCGCGACGGCGCTTTTGATTGGCCCATCCCTTTTCCAACAGCACATGATTGCTGCCGGTTTGGAAGACGATCCCGCCGCCCTTAGCCATGCCGAAGAAGCCTTCCGTTCAACTAACACTGTGGCTGTGGCAGTAGCGGTGGCCTGTTCCATGGTTATCGCGGTGATTGTTTCTATCCTGCTGGCTCGACGCATGTCCGGGTCGCTGCGAGACCTGTTTACAGCAGCATCGAGAACGAGCCGGGGCGTCTTTGATACTCGTGTCGAAATCCCTAACCTTGGGTCAGAGTTTGATCAGGTCGCCGAAGCATTCAACGAACTATCTGACGCGTTACAAGCCAGCCGAACTATGCGCAAACGTTTGCTGGCCGATGTTGCCCACGAACTGCGCACTCCAATAGCAACGATTCGAGCCATCCTCGAAAGCGTTGAAGATGGAATAAAAGACCTCAATGCTGACACCCTAGCTACGCTCAACCTGCACTTGGATCGAATCACTCGCCTATCAGAGGACATTTCAGCAGTAAGCCGTGCCGAAGATCCCAACCTCGAACTTGACACCTGTGTGACATCTGTTGATCTTCTCATCGAGGATGCAGTCCGAGCAGCAGCAGACAAATATGCGTCGGCGCAAGTTACCCTAATCTCGTCGATACCGGACGTTGTACCTCGGGTGGTTGCAGACCGGCAGCGGATAGGCCAAGTTTTAGGCAATCTACTCGACAACGCCTTGCGTCACACAACACCTGGCGACACTGTAAAGATTGCTGCCCACGATGATCGCGCTGCCGGGCAAGTCAGCGTTACCGTAGCCGACAATGGCGATGGCATAGCCGCCGAGCATCTACCCAATATCTTTGACCGCTTCTACCGCGTCGATAACGCCAGAGACCGTGACCATGGCGGCTCCGGCATCGGCCTCAGCATCGTTAAGGCTCTCACACAAGCTCACCAAGGAACAGTTGAAGCTCACAGCGACGGCCTTGGCCATGGGGCAACAATCACAATCCGACTTCCCGCTGCTCCGGCCGCTTCCGGCACGGACAAACCCGATCCACGTGATTAGCGCCGTGCTTCAGCGTTACCTGGGGACGGTCCTTTGCGACGTGAACCAGCGTTACCTGGGGACGGTTCTTTGCGACGTGGGGGCCGTGTCGCGGCCGTCGGAACTGTCGGTTAGCGCCCCGAAATCCCTGCCCCGGTTCCCTAGGCGCTACCGGGCACGTGTTGCCGCCGGGATGCCGAGCCTGTCCGCCGCGGTGGCGAGAGCCGCGTCGAAGGTGAGGATGGCGTCGGCCTTCGCGGCGCGGGCCGCAGCCAGGACGCAGGCGTCGGGAATCCGCAGCCTGCTGTCGAGTCTGGCCGCCGCGACCTCGGCCGCGGTAGACCGCACGAACTCGAACCCCATCTCAGCTAGAGTCTCCATCAGGCCGGGCCAGTCACTCCGGTCGAGCCCGACGAGCACCTCGGCGAGATTGAGCTCATCCATGTAGAGCGGCGGTTCGGCGTCTCCAATCAGGCGGGTCGCGTCAGCGTGGAAGACGTGCTCCGGGGTCTGCCAGGCGATCACCACGCTGGTGTCCACCGCTGTGCTCACCGATCCCACTCCCGACGAAGCTCGTCCAAGTAGCCGGCGTCCAGCACTGCGGGGTGTCTGCCGGCGAGCTCAGACGCCTTCGCCCTGCGGGCGGCCCGCGCGGTGTCCGGATTCTCCAAGAGATGCGCAGCACCCGCTGCGGCCAGCCGGTAGATCATGCTGGTCGTCGACTTCTCTTCCGGCCAAGCTGCCCGGGCGACGTCAAGCGCCTCCCGCAGTTCTGGTATCTCGGTGAGGTGATGGCGTCTAAGTGTCGTGGGCACTACCATAGTGTAACACCTTCCGTAACGCCAGTGGAGCACTGCTGCAGAGTCCAGGGCTGCGCCATGTCTGCCATCCGCTGAAGTGCCGCCCGAACTTGCTCTCTCAGTGTCCCGGGCTGTGCCACGTCTACCGAAGATGGCTTCTCCGTCAGAGCGAATCTGCTGCCGAGGGCTGCCAGCCAAGCAGCTCTCGCACCCCGCTCCAGCCGTCGGCCGGTGGCTAGCGGGTTTCATTTTAGTTGTGCCCCGAGGGCTGGGGCGCCTGTCGAAAGCGATGGCGAAAGGGTTCAATGCCGACTTCCACCGGCCGGCTCACTGGATTCGTCTTTTACCGGTCGGGTCGAGACTGCGGCTGGCCAGGCCCGACATAGTATGTGAGTGTTTTCGCCCCAAGACACCCCTAACCCTTCAGTAACACCGACAACCGCCAGGTGTCGGCATACGATCCATGTCACAGCCCATCCGGGCGACCAAGCTCAGCCCGTCTGCACCGGCCTTATCAACCAGCTCACTAGCTAGCTGTTGTTGCTGTTCACGATCTACATCAGCCATCATGGTGGACATGTCTCCTACCTTCCCGCCAGGCCACGCCCAGCAAGTCAAGCCAATGGGTTTGCTGATGACTGAGTTGACGGCGTTGCCGGAGATTGGCCCAGTCACCGCCTGCCAGCTTTCCGAAGTCGGCATCGCCGACGCTAAGACGTTGCGGGAGGTGGGCGCGAGGGAGGCGTTCGCCCGCATCCGGGAAAAGGTTGACCCGGGAGCGTGCATTCAGATGCTTACCGGGTTGGAATGCGCCGTGCGCGGCATCCACGCCCGAGACCTGTCTCCAGAAGACAAATCCGACCTGCGCGACTGGTTCCGCGCTCTGGACAAAAAGTGACCATGAAGCCTGCTTTGCAAACCGTCCGGGCGTCTTCCCCGTGCCAACCTGAAGGTGCCCATTGCGGCCATCCGACCTGCAGGCCGAGGTAATCGGCGTGTCGCTTCATAGCAGCGGTTTCAAGCAGGCCGTTGCGGTTCCCGTACAATTTGGGTATTCGACCGGATAAGTGGGCCAAAAACTATGACACAGCGGGTATTTCCAGAGAACTTCATCTGGGGGACGGCAACTGCCGCCTATCAAGTGGAGGGAGGGGTCGCCGCTGATGGACGCACCCCATCGATCTGGGACACGTTCTGCGCGGGTGCCGGCAATATCTTGGATGGCTCCAATGGCGACGTGGCCTGCGACCAATATCATCGGTATCCCCAAGATGTGCAATTGATGAAAGAACTGGGAACGAACGCCTACCGTTTTTCAATCGCCTGGCCGCGTATCCAACCGTCCGCCGATGGGGTGGTGAATCAAAAAGGGATTGACTATTACTCGCGGCTAGTCGACGAACTCCTCCAAGCTGGTATTTCGCCGGTGGTGACCCTCTACCACTGGGATTTGCCGCAGTATCTGCAAGACCTCGGCGGCTGGCCCAATCGGGATGTCGCCTATCGCTTTGCCGAATATGCGCAGGTTATGGTTCGGGCACTTGGAGACCGAGTACATACCTGGTCGACTTTGAACGAGCCTTGGTGTGTTGCCTATTTGGGCTATGCCGAAGGCTCGCATGCTCCGGGGCTTCATGACCATCCGGCGTCGTTGCGTGCGGCGCACCATTTGAATCTGGCTCATGGCCTGGGTATTCAGGCGATACGCTCAGTCCTTCCCGACGCGCGAACATCGGTCACTTTGAACCTGCAGGCGCTTTACCCGGCAAGCGAAACCGAAGCAGATAGGGGAGCGGTTGCCCAGTTGCAGCGGGTAGCCAACGATATTTGGCTGCTCCCGATTTTGGAGGGCCGCTACGATCCGCAATTATTCGCAGACACCGCGCACGTGACCGACTGGTCGTTCGTCAAAGACCAAGACCTGGCTGAGGTCAAGCAGCCGCTTTCAGTGCTGGGTGTCAACTACTATTCGACCACCACGGTGCGGCGGAATTTGCGCGCGCAGCTCCCAAGTTTTGAGCAGGCCGCCAAGTCCGATTGGGTGGGTGCCTGGCCAGGTGCTGAGACTATCGAGTTTCTGCCTCCGGTTGGCCCTCTCACTGAAATGGGTTGGAATCAGAATCCTGCAGCCCTCACTGAGCTTTTGCTTGCGGTACACAATCGATATCCGGCTTTGGAATTGATGATCACCGAAAACGGTTCGGCTTTCGCAGACGAAGTCGGCCCTGACTATCAGGTGCACGATCCGAAACGGGTCGCTTACTTGGCGGCCCACATAGAGGCCATCGGGCAGGCTATTGACGCCGGGGTGCCGTTGACCGGTTATTTCGCCTGGTCGCTTTTGGACAACTTTGAATGGGCGTTTGGCTACGGCAAGCGCTTCGGCCTCTTCTTTACCGATTACCAGACCCAAGAACGCATTTGGAAAGATTCGGCACGCTGGTATCAACAACTCGCCAAGGCGAACCGGGTGCCATCCGGGGTCTAACCAGCCTCGGCGTGGATAATCCCGCAACTATTTGGGCGAAAAAGATCTGCTCATCTGGTCTCACAACGAGCACGAAGGCGGCGGTATTCTGGACGACCAAGCAGCCCTAGAGTTTTTTGGTAAACACCTGCGGACGTAGCGTTCCTTCCACCATGCGAGGGGATCGGCGACTACTCAGACTCATTCGGAAGCGAAGCAAGACATAGTCCGCCAGAGAGTTGGTCGGTATGTACTGGGATGTCGGTGAGCGTATCTCGGAGAAGTCGTAAAGCAGCTCGACCAAATACGAATCGACCAGGTGAGGTTTGTAGTCAACCATGGCGTTACCATTGCATCCGCAGGGTTTATACACTGTCATCCGCAGGATTCATTCACACGCATCTCCAAGTTACGTGCTCACCCGGACTCCAGCCGGGAGCCGGGCAAGAACCTCGGCAAGGCTGCTTGCGTCCTTAAGCACAGACATGGCTCCGACATCTGGCTCGGCAAAGATCCCTTCAATGAATCTCTCCCCAAACTCAGGCCGATTCGCGAAAGCCAATTTCGGCGTCGAAAGTGAAAACTGGGCATCAATTCCAGAACGGTTTCCCCGGGCATCAAGATAAGCCCAATTGCCTTCAAGATAGACGGCATTGTAAGCGTGGAGACACAGACCTTGAGAGTCATCTTCTCCCCGGGTAACGAGTTGGAAGCAAAACCCGGTTGGAATACCCTGCACCCGCAGGAGAGCGGCAAGAAGGTTCGCTTTTGCGTGGCAAATGCCTGTCCGATATTGGGCAACTTCACTAGCAGAAGCGGTAATAACCGCTGCATCAATGTCGAAGGAATGGGGAATCTCGTCGCGCACAAACTCATATGCCCGTCGCGCGGCGGATACCTTGCTGTTTGCCTGGCCCAAGTGTTTCGTCAAGAAGCGCACCGGGGTGGAGTGGTAATCAACGAATGGTGTCTCAGCGACAAACTGCCCCATCGATTCGTTCGTGTTCTCCATGAACTGCAAGGTTACCCAAATGCTTTTGAGTTCTGGCAACTTGGTTCTTCATTAGCGCGTCACAGCAGGCTCCGCACAGACGCAGGAGGGGGATCCGGCCGAAACGGAAAACCGCCATGGACAACAACCACCCCGCCGCAGACGCTGGAGGGGAGCCGACCAGGGTTGTCCCCGATGGCTCTGAGGCACTCCCGGATGAAGAATGGAGCCATGAGCGATAGCCCAACCCAATCCCGTGTCGTGTCCAGGCCTCAGGATGCGAACTCCGGTGTTGCCGACCGAGCCCCCGGCACCCGACGAGGCGACATCTTCGTTGCCCAACAACCCGCCCCGCGCGCCAAACGGAAACCCAACCGGAACTTCCTCGTGCTCGGTTTCGACTTTTTGATGCTGTTGGCAGTGGTGGCGACCTGCAACGTGCACTTTTGGGGCTTGGCCGCCCACGAGGTGCTGGGATTGGCTATCTCCGCAGTGTTCTGCGTTCATATCATGCTGAGCCGCAAACAGATTGCCGTCATGATCCGCAAACTGGCCCGGCCTAATCCGCCGCAAGGCGCACCTTCGACCGTGGGCGGGCCGACTCTGGATTTGCCACGACGTAAGGCTGCCACCCGAAGGTGGGACTTCCGGATCGACGCCGCCTTGGCCTTCTCGTTTGCCGCAACGGTTGTAAGCGGGATCGCCAGCAGTCGGGTGTTGTTCGGCTGGGGCGGCGATTCGATCTGGTTGGAAGTCCACCAGGCGGGTGCGGGTCTGTCTTTGGCCCTAACCGGCGTCCACCTAGGCCGCAATTGGAATTGGGTGAAGGCTGTGGCCGTCAAACTGCGGCGGCAAGCCGCTCCCGCCGCGTTCTGGCTGGCCGTCAGCGTCGCCTCGTTGGCGATCCTCGTCTTCGGCGGCGTCGGGATGCCGGTTTACACTGTTGCCTTCGCCGCCGCCACGGTCAGCGTCCGTCGCATCCGGCAACAGAGGGCGGTTCGTAGCCAAGAGATGGCTCCAGGGGGAGCCTAGGCCGGCTGATTGCTGTTGGTGCCCGCCCCCCGGCTACCCCGGCGGTGATCCAATCCGCAGACGTAGCCTAGACGGGCTGATTGCGGTTGGGCACCCGCCGTTTGAGCCGTCCGGTCATTCGGGAGTGGAGACCCTGATTGACAGCATGACCGCGGCGCTTCCACGGTTTCGGGTGATGGCGTTGACTCGCACTTCGTCAGCTGCGTGGTGGCGCTTGCCCGTACTTTGCCAGCAGGGTGGTGGCGATGCGCCACGCCTTGCAGCGCACAGGTTCGGAGAATCGAATTTGATCGAATAGACTCCAACCAGCGTTGCGATGGCGGTGATTTGCTTTTTACAACGCCTCATTGTCGCAATTCTTCCGCTGTGGTGGGAGTGTCAACATAGGAGTTGATTATGCATCGCCGCTCACTACCTCTCGTCCTTGCCGTCGCCTTGGCGGCCGCAGCCATCGCCGTCACCTCTCCCGCAGCTCCGCCAGCGGCTCACGCATTGCCAGGCGAGCTTGCGCCATATGGGCTCAACAACGGCTTCGGCGCCGACCCGTCGACCGAGCGCGCCATCACCTGGCTGGCTCCCGACTCCGCCAACTACACCGCGCCCCGCGTCGCAGCGGCTGCGGCTGGCCCCGATCCGGCAGTCCAGATCGAAGCCAACTGCTCGACGACGCCCTTGCCCTCGCCGATGGCCGCATACACGGCGTATACCTGCAAGTTCGCCGGCCTCACCCCCGGCACCCGTTACGACTACGTCCTCACTGCCACCCAGGGCGGACAGGTGCGCGAGTCGGCCATCTTCAGCTTCACCACCGCGCCTAGGGCGGCGGAGTCGTTCACATTCCTCGACTTCGCAGACAGCCAGTCGGACACGAACGCCTACGCCTCGTTCTGGGGCAACACGCTGCGGACCGCGATCGACCGGCATCCCGAGGCGGTCTTCGCCACCCACACCGGGGATCTGGTCGATTCGATGTCGACATCCCACCTGCAGGGTTGGCTGAACGCCGTGGGCACTTCGCTCCAGTCGATCGCGTTCAATCCCGTGCTGGGCAACCACGACGACGGCAACGCCGACGTCGCCAGAGTCTGGTCGGGCATCTTTGACCGGGCTTCGCTGACCACGCCGCCGACGTCGTCCGACCCTTGGCCCTTGCAGTACTCGATGGTCTACGCAAACGCCTTGTTCCTCTTCGTCAACACGAACCTCGACTCCGATTCGCAGCTAGACCGCACGTCTGCCTGGGTCAAGGAAACGGTGGCCGCGCACGCCAAGAACCCGGACGGCTCTAACCGCTTCGTCATCGCCGTCGAGCACAAATCTCCGTTCGGCGGCCGCCATTCCGGTACGGGTTCCTACCCGACGGGGGACGGTGGAAACCCGCAGATCGTCGCCGAACTCCCGCGAACCTACTACGAGGCGGGCGTCGACCTCGTGCTGGCCGGTCACGACCACAACCTCATCCGCTCGCTGCCGATCACTTGGGACTATGCGTCCGGCCGGGCCGCCTGGAATCGCAACCAGGCCAGCCTGACCACGGTCAACTCGGCCAGCGACGGCCTGGTCTACTACGTGCCCCGGAACAGCGGCCAGAAGACCTATCAGGCGGTCACCCCCAGTTCCACCAGCCGTCCTTGGATCGCCTGGGCGTGGCAGCAGTCCGACTACGGCCAGGTCCAGCCGGGCAACACCGTCTACGCAACCGTGACGGTTTCCGCATCCGAGTTGCGCATCAAGTCCTACCGGACGGGCGACCCGGCGACGCCGGTAGACCAGTTCAGCGTGGTCCAGCCTGCCGCCGAGTCGATGACGCTCGGCCAGGAGACCTGGAACGCTCCGGCGGCCGCCAGCAGCCTCTCCATCCCGGTGGACGCCTCCGTGGCCTGGAGCGCGTCCGAGAACTCGGCGTGGCTGACGGCCGCGAAGAGCCCGGACGGTCGGTCGCTCACCTTGGCTGTCACCGCTAACACCTCGTCCGCCGCCCGCACGGCCACAGTCACCGTGAACGGTCCCGGTATCAGCCGCACCGTGGCGGTGGCCCAAGCAGCCCCCGGGCTGAATCTTGGCCTGTCCGCCTGGGCGGCGCCCACGCTTGGCGGCAGCACGCAGGTGGCGGTCACCTCCAACGTCGCCTGGACGGTGGCCACCCCGTCGTGGGTGACAGCGACCCCGACCAGTGGCACCGGAGACGGCGTCGTCACCCTGACGGCCGCGGCGAAGACATCCTCTTCGTCTCGTTCGGGAAGCGTCACGTTCCGGGGCTCCGGGGTCAGTTCCCGCACCACTAGCGTCACCCAGGCCGCCTCGGTCTTGACCGCCGGGCAGACCTCTTGGGACGCGTTGGTCGTCGGCGGGAGCACGTCGATCCCGGTCACATCGAATATCTCCTGGGGTGCGTCGTCATCGGCTGCCTGGCTGCGCGTGACGCCCAGTTCCGGCGCGGGCAACGGGGCGATTACCTTGGCCGCGGAGGCAAAAACGACTAGCGCCCGGCGGACGGCGACTGTGAGGCTGACCGGCGGCGGGGTGACCCGCTCAATCAACGTCACCCAGGCCGCCAACACCCTCCAGGCGAGTCCGACCTCCTGGGATGCCCCGCCCATCGGAGGCGAACGTGTGATCGCGGTGAGCTCGAATGTCGCCTGGACGGCCACCTCGAACCAGGCCTGGCTCACGGTCTCGAACGCCTCAGGCCTTGGATCTGGGTCGCTCACCCTTGCGGCGCAGTCGAAACCGACCAGTGCGGCGCGCAGCGCGACTGTGACCCTTGCCGGCGGCGGCGTGACCCGCACCATCTCGGTGACGCAGGCGGCCACCAGGCTGACTCTGGGACGAGGCACCTGGGACGCTCCCAGCCGGGAGGCCAGTAGCACCTTCACGGTGACTTCGAACGTCGCCTGGACTCTCATCTCCGACCAGCCCTGGCTCACCGTATCGACGGCTGGCGCCACCGGCACGGCCTCGGTGACCATCCGTGCTGCCTACGCCGGCGTGACCCGGCCCACTGCAACACTCACCTTCACCGGCGGCGGGGTCACCCGCACCCTCCAGGTGCGGAACTGACCGTAGCAGCCATTTTCACGTCCCTGCGGGCTGTGTAAACGCACTCACGTCTCATCGTGCGCAACTGCGTGGTATAACGCCTGTCCCAACTTGGCTTTCCCCAGGAACGTGGGTCTGAGGGGGCGTGTTGAGCATCTCGTCCGATGTGATTGCGGGATCAACAAATGGCGATGGCTTGCTTCTGACATGCCTTTTCAGCTCTGAGTCGAGCAGCATTCTTGAGTCTCGTCGTTGTTCGGTAGATGGGCAATTATGTGATAAAAATTAGCGGTGGACTCTTTTCGTGAGCGTCGCGTAGGCATCCGTGGCGCGGTGAGGCGGCTGGTGGCGGTGTTGTGCGCTGCGTCGTTGACACTGGTCGGTTTGGCTGTGTCGGTGCCGTCGGCGCATGCGGTCTATGCCACTGGTGGTTCTGGGCGCTATAGGGGGTCGATTGACTGGTTTTCGTGGGGGACGTCTGGGACCGTGATTGCTGCCGGAGCCTCCTTGACGCAGACGAATACCCGGGTGATTGGGGGCAAGAACC
>JAITSW010000106.1 GCA_031287505.1 Propionibacteriaceae bacterium | reverse complement strand
GGGATGGTGCGCGATGAGACGACGTTGCAGCCTTTCACCTATGCCGAACGTCTGCCAGAGGATTTGTCGGGACGCCAGTGCTATGTGCTTGATCCGATGCTGGCCACCGGTGGTTCGCTTGGTGGGACGGTGCAATTCCTGGTAGACCGCGGTGCCGACCACATCACGTGTATCTGCTTGCTGGCCGCTCCCGAAGGTATCGCGCGGTTGCGCGCCGAGGTGGATGCGTTGGGTGTGCCCACCACGCTGGTGGTTGCCGCCGTCGACGACCACCTCAACGAGGTCGGCTACATAGTCCCCGGTCTGGGAGATGCCGGTGACCGGCTCTACGGTTTAGCCCAATAGCGCAAGCCTTAGCCCAATAGCGCAAGCCTTTCGCGGTAAGCCGGGGAAGACCTTGCCGCAGGCGATGTAGTCGGTTAGCGCAAACCTTTAGTAGTAGTAAGGGTATTTAGACCAATCTGGCGGGCGCTTTTCCAGGAAAGAGTCCCGGCCTTCCACTGCCTCGTCCGTCATGTAGGCAAGGCGGGTGGCTTCGCCGGCGAAGACTTGCTGGCCGACTAGCCCGTCGTCGACGGCGTTGAACGCGTACTTGAGCATGCGCTGGGCGGTGGGGGACTTGCCGCAGATCTTTCCTGCCCACTCCAGGGCGACGGTCTCCAGGTTTTCATGGGGGACGACCTTATTGACCATGCCCATGCGGTGGGCGTCTTCGGCATCGTATACGTCCCCTAGGAAAAAGATCTCGCGGGCGAACTTTTGGCCAACTTGCCGGGCCAGGTAAGCGGAGCCGAATCCGCCGTCGAAAGAGCCGACATCGGCGTCGGTTTGCTTGAAGCGGGCTTGTTCTTGGGAGGCCAGCGTCAAATCGCAGACCACATGGAGGGAGTGTCCGCCACCTGCCGTCCAGCCGTTTACCAGGGCGATCACGATCTTGGGCATGAAGCGGATCAGCCGCTGTACTTCCAAAATGTGCAGCCGCCCGAGCTTTCCAGGGTCGACGTCTTCTCGGGTTTCGCCGTCCGCGTATTGGTAGCCGGCCCGGCCGCGAATACGCTGGTCTCCGCCAGCGCAGAAAGCCCAGCCGCCGTCTTTGGGGGACGGGCCGTTGCCGGTAAGCAGGATCGCGCCGATATCCGAGCTGGTGCGGGCATGCTCCAACGCGGTGTAAAGCTCGTCCACGGTATGCGGACGGAAGGCATTGCGCACCTCGGGGCGGTTGAAAGCGATTCGCACCGCAGGCACCGCCTTTGCCCGGTGGTAGGTGATGTCGGTGAAGTCGAACCCGGGTATTTCATCCCAAAGCTCAGGTTGCCACGGATTGTTCATGAAACCAACAATAACCGAGCGGGCGCTGGTGTCCCCCATCGGAAGTCCGTTTGATAAGCCGGCGCCTGAAACCGCGCTGGACTGCGCCAACGTCGGTGGGCGATGCAACCACATCGCCTCAACCTCCGCCTTGCCAGCCCAGCCCCAGCCACCGCCTTGCTTAAGCGCCGAACTCCCGGTGGGGGAAACTAGTCGCCTTCCGTTGCCGCAGGTTTACGGGAAGCCCGCCAGGTGTCATAAGTCAGGACGACCAGGGCCACCCAGACTAGGCAGAAACCTATCCAGCGCGCGGTGGGCATGAGCTCGTGGAAAACCAACACGCCTATTAAGAACTGGCTCAGCGGGCAGATGTACTGCAGCAAGCCGAGCGTCGAGAGCGGAATCCGCCTGGCCGCACTGGCGAAGAGCGCCAAAGGTATGGCGGTGACCGCCCCGGCCATGAGCAAGGCGACGGTGTGCACAGGGCTGACGTTGGCCAGCGTTCCCGCGCCGGTGGCCTGCAGCCAAATGATAAAGGCCAAAGCGAATGGGGCGATCGGAATCGTCTCCAACGTCAGACCGACAAGCGGGGTCACATCCGCCCCCACCTTGTTTTTGATAAGGCTGTATACCCCGAAAGAGAGCGCCAAAATCAGCGAAACCCAGGGAATCTCGCCATAGCCGACAGTGATCACGATTACGGCGCAGCTCGCTATGCCCAATGCCGCCAACTGTCGCCTGCGCAGTCTTTCATGCAGAACGAACACCGCCAACAACACCGTCACCAAGGGGTTGACGAAGTATCCCAGCGACGTGTCGAGCACCCTGCCGTTGAGCACAGCCCACACGTACACCGACCAGTTGGTCGCCACCAAAACCCCGGCTCCGGCAAGTTTGCAGAAGAGTTGCCGATTTGCGATGGCGGCTTTGAATTCTTTCCACTGCTTGGCCACCAATATGGCCGCAAAAGAGACCACCACCGTCCAGAAAATTCGATGGGCGATGACTTCGTCTGCCGGGGCGGCGATGATCAGCAGGTAGTAGAACGGGTACAACCCCCAAAAACCGTATGCGCCGAATCCGTAAAGTACGCCCTTACGGTCTAGCTGGGTTTGCTGGGTAGTCGGTGAAACCACAGGCTAACGGTATCCACAACGGCAACGCCCTTCGTGCCCTGACCAAATCGGGGGATATACTCCTCGCACCCTACCTGTCAGTTTCCTATCAAAGAGAATCCATGGCTACCCCAGTGATTAGCGGTGATTTTAGACCGCCCGCCGATCCGGTTGCCGTCCGCCGCCCGCGGTCGGTGGGCATCGACTTGGTGCGGGTGTTGGGACTCTTGGGGGTTGTCGCGGGTCACACCGTCGATACCGATAACTACCTCTGGTTTCATCATCTGATGGTGATTTGGGACGTCCCGGTTTTCTTCGTCATCTCGGGCTATCTGTGGAATCCAAACCGCGGCTGGGTGGACGAATTCCGCCGGCGTTCGCGCAAACTACTGGTGCCTTACGCGGTGTGGATGACGATATCGGTGCTCATCTGCGTCATCTTCTTGCTTCCAGATCGGCCGGTGCTCACACCCCCGGAGGGTAGCCCGCTCCTTCCGCTGCCGTCGCAGCCGAAGGGCTCGGTGCTGTACCAGGCCGTGATGGGTGGCGACTATATGCAGGAATTCTTCGCGCCGCTGTGGTTTGTCACCGCAATGTGGGCAGCGTTGATGATCATGCGCGCGGCCATCAAAGTGCATCCTTTGCTGCCTTGGGTGATCGGAATCGGCGGTGTCGCCTGGGCGACCTATTCACGCGAGACCATAGTCATCCTTCCCGAAGACATAGGTATGGGTTTGGTGGCCGTTTTCTTGCTCTGCGTGGGTATGGCATTGCGGACGTACCGGGCTTGGTTCAAATACCCGTTGCCCGCCGGCGTCGTTTTGGCGGGGGTGCCGCTCCTTGCCGCCGGCTATGGCCTGATAGACGAGATTCACCCCAAGGGTGCCTTCATGGGTACGCCGGGTTGGTCGATCTTAGCTTCAGCGGCGATCTCTATCGGGCTGATTCTCATCGGCGAGGGCTTGCAGGCTCACATCCCAGCCGTTGTCGGCACCTCGATCACCACCATTGCGAGTTGCGGCTATGTCATCTTCATCGGGCACTGTGTCCTGCGTGAGCTCTACACGCGAATCTTCGATTTTCGGGCGAACGGGATGTGGATGTTCCTGGCCTGCTTCTTTGGTTCGCTAGCGCTGGGGCTGATCGTCCGCAAGACTCCGCTGAAGTCGTATCTGCTGTGATGTTGTGATCCAGTATGTTGACGGGGTGACAAGTTATACGTCCCATTACTACTGTGAGGGTGTGTCTTGGGCAGGGTTCTCGTGTCGGGGTGGTCGGCCCTTTTAGGGTTGTCCCAGCCTCTGCTTGAGGCCGTCGGTCGCCGGCTCCGGCAAGGCTCACCCTGTCACGCCGTCTGAGCTAAGTCGTGCCCCTGCCACGCGTTCTTGAGGCGATAGACTGGGCTCGTTGACGAGCAAGGAGGCGAAAGTGGCGCGATTTGGTTTTAGGGGTGCGGCGGTATTGGTGTGTGCGGCTGCCTTATTGGCAGGCTGTACGGCACCAGACTCGGTGACGTCGGGCAGTCGCCCCAACAAACCGACGGCGGTTTCGACGCCGGCGTTCAGCCCCGTCACTGATCCAAAAGCGCTCAGCATCCCCCTCGACGACGTCCCGGCATATAAGGCGGCCGAACCCGATGCGCAGGGCTGGACCACCGGCAAGATGACTGGCTCCGACGGCACTTTCCGCTGGCGGACGGTCGGCGAAGACGGGAAGTACCTGCAGTATTCGCTGCCGGCGCTTCTGACTAGCTGCACTGTGCAAGAGGACGGCACGAAGGTCTGTGATGACGCCGTCTCAAATCCGTCCCAGGTGTGTGGGGCCGACGAGTGCAAGCTGGATCCAGATGCCTTCAAGACGGCCTGGGGAGACCCGCAAACCTACACAAAAGTTCCCGGTGTCCTCACGTTCCGCGGCAACAACTACCGCACCGCGCCGGCTTATGGCCAAGCCGAAGTGAAGGACAAGAAACTCGAGATTGTCTGGGAACAAGAGATCGGCGAAGTTCGCGGTGACAAATCCTACTGGCCCGGCGCCGGGTGGACCGGTCAGCCGCTTTTGGTGAACTGGCCCCGAGAAACCCGACAGGCTATGGGTTTTGCGGACGAATTTGCCGAGAAAGACCTGGTAGAGGTGATTTATCCGGTTTTCGAAGGGAAGGTTTACCGTCTCGACTTGGAGACCGGCAAGCAAACCAAAGAGCCGATGGAAGGCTGCGGCGGTTTCAAGGGAACCGGTTCGATCGACCCGCGCGGCTACCCGCTGCTCTATGCGGGGCAGGGTCTGGACGATATGAATGGCACCCCCTGCGCGTTCCGCTATCGGATTTTCGACCTAATTCAAAACAAAGAGGTTTCCGGTTGGGCTGGAGATGACGACCCGGCCCGCCCGAGGAAGGAATGGGGTGCTTTCGATTCATCCGCGCTGGTCAACGGGCCGAGCGACACCCTCATCGAGCCCGCTGAAAATGGCCTGGTCTACAAGGTAAAACTGAACGCGAAGTTTGATGCCGCCGCGAAGACAGTCAGTGTTGACCCGCAGATCTCGCGGCTCGCCTACGAGACCCCGGTGACGCAAGAGCATGGCATTGAGTCTTCGGCTGTGGCCTATCGCAACCTGGTGTTTGCCTCGGATAACGACGGCAACCTGATTTGCTGGGACGCGAATACGCTGGCCGTGGTGTGGGTGCGCGATATCGGCGATGATTCCGATGCGACGATGGTGCTCGAAGAGACCTCAGAGGGGGTTTTCCTGTATCACGGCAACACACTCGACAAGCGCGGCAAAGAGGGCGGCTCGGGCGATCTAAACACCTACCTGCGCAAGATCAACGCGCTGACCGGCGAGTTGGTTTGGGAACGCCCCGTCCCCACCGTCCCCGATTACCCCAACAACGGCGGCGAGCTGGCCACTCCGGCTCTTGGCCAGGGCGAAGTGTCCGACTTGGTGATCTTCAACGTTTCGAAGACGAACTCAAAGCGCGAAGGTGACATGCTGGCGCTCAACAAGGCCGACGGCACCATCGCCTGGACCCGGCATCTGGGCCGCTACTCTTGGAGTTCGCCAGTGCTGTTTTCCGGCACCGACGGCCACCAGTACGGCATCATCTGCGATTCAGGCGGCACCATGCACCTTTTCGATCCAAACACCGGTGTTGATTTGAGCACCGTCTCGTTGGGCAAGAACATCGAATCCAGCCCCGCGATCTACAACAACATGATCGTGGTCGCGTCCTACGCCAAGAAGATCTTCGGCATCAAGATCTCCTAGTCTTTGGGCACCACCATGACGCACAGGGCAGAATCCGCGTCGGCGCATCG